>JAKAGH010000293.1 GCA_021817645.1 Deltaproteobacteria bacterium | reverse complement strand
TTCCGATCTCTTTAAAGGATCCACCTGGGCCACCGCTCCGGCCACATACATCTCTTCCTGGGCCAGTACCCCCAGGGCCCGGGCCGCTGCACCCCTGGCCTGGGCCAAACTTTCCTCCAAAAACTTGGGACCATGGGCCAGGCCGCACAGGAAGATGCCGCTGGACGCAAAATCCAGGGGCCGCAATTTCAGGTGGGCTTCCATGAAGAAGCCGTCTGCGTCAAAGGGCAGCTTGAAGACCTGGGCGATGGCCTTACTCGCCGGGTGGGGCCGGATGGCGGTGGACAACACCAGGTAATCCGCCTCCAGGGCCAGGTCCGCCTGCAAGGACTGGTCGAAGACCGCCACCTGGAGCCCTTGCGCCCCCGCGGTCACCTCGGGTTTCCGCTCCAGGTCAAACCGTACAAACTGCACGCCCAGGTCCCGGGCCTGTTTGTAGTAAAGCTCCTTGAGGCCATAGGTGCGGATATCCCGGTAGAGGATGAAAACCTGGGCCTGGGGATGGTTCTCTTTAATAGTGATGGCGTTCTTGACGGCCTCGCCGCAGCAGGTGCGGCTGCAGTACTGGTGCTCCGGTTCCCGGGAGCCCACGCATTGGATCATCACCACCCGGGGCGCCGCACCCAAACTCTCAGGGTTGTGCGCCAGCAGATTCTCCAGGTCGGTTTGCGCCATCACCCGGCCATCCTGGCCATAGAGGTATTCTTGGGGTTGATAATGCTCACCGCCGCTGGCGATCACCACCGCGCCGTAGTCAAGGTCCATCCGCTCATCGCCGCTGGCCACCGTGCTGTGGAATTTGCCGATATGGCCGGAGACGTTCAGGACTTTGGTATGGGACCGCCAGTCGATGCGGGGGTGGGTTTCCACCCGGCGCACCAACTCCTGGAGAAAAGGTTGAATCTCATGGCCTTCCAGGGTGCGGCGCTGCAGCCGGGCCATACTGCCGCCCAGCCGCTCCCCGGCTTCTGTCAGATAAACCTGGTAGCCGCCGTCAGCGATGGTCAGAGCCGCGGTCAGACCCGCCAGGCCGCCGCCCACCACCAGAGCTTTTTGTACTACCGGGAAGAGCAGGTCTTTTAAGGGCTCCAAGATCGCGGCCCGGGCCACGGCCATGCGCACCAGTTCCTTGGCCTTGTCGGTGGCCAGTTCCGGCGTGCCCTGATGCACCCAGGAGTCCTGATCCCGGATGTTGGCCATCTCGAACAGGTATTTGTTCAAGCCGGCCTTCCGGAGGTTTTCCTGGAACAAAGGTTCATGGGTTCGGGGGCTGCAAGAAGCCACGACGATGCGGTTCAGGTTTTCGGCTTCGATCACCTGGCGCATTTTGTCCAGGGAATCGGTGGCGCAGGTGAAGGTGTAGTGATCCGCGTAAGTCACGCCGGGGAGCGTCCGGGCGTAGTCGGCCACTGCGGCCACATCTACCACCCCGGCGATGTTGATGCCGCAATGGCAGATGAACACGCCGATGCGGGGTTCGAGCCCGCGGATATCCTGTTCCGCCGGATATTCTTCCTTGGTTACCAGGGTGCCCCGGGCCTCCGCCAGACAGGAGGCAGCAGCCCCGGCCGCGCCGGAGGCCTGGCCCACCGTTTCCGGAATGTCCTTGGGGGACTGAAAGACGCCGCAGGTGAAAATCCCTTCCCGGGTGGTGGATACCATCTCCAGGGGCGGGTTCACCGCAAACCCCCAGCGGTCCGTGGCAATGCCGCAATTGGCCGCGAGTTGCCGGGAATCCGGATGGGGGTTCAGGCCCACGGAGAGCACCACCAGGTCAAAGACTTCGGTTTGCACCTGGCCCGAATCGCCAACAAAACTGAGTTCCAGATTCTGGGTGCCCGGCTCTTGGGCCACCCGGGAAACCATGCTGCGGATATAGCGGACCCCGTGATCGTTCTTGGCCCGCTCGCAGTAGCGGTCAAAGCCTTTCCCCTGGGCGCGTAAGTCTATATAGAAGATGGTAGGTTCGATATTATGGTCGTGCTCCCGGGCGATGATGGCCTGTTTGGTGGCGTACATGCAGCAGACGTACGAGCAGTATTCCCGGCCGCATGCAGCGTCCCGGGAGCCCACGCATTGAATCCAGGCCACCTTCCGGGGCGAATTATGGTCGCCGGGCCGTTTGACATGCCCGCCGTAAGGGCCGGTGGCGGACAGGAACCGCTCAAACTGCAGGGAAGTCACGACATTGGGGTAGCGGCCAAAACCGTATTCTGGTTTCTGACCCGCGTCGAAGGGCCGGAAACCCGGGGCCAGGATCATGGCCCCCACCTCAAGCTGCCGGGTCTGGGGCTGCATCTGGTGATCAATAGCCCCGGCCTGGCATGCGGCTACGCATTGCTGACATTCGGAGCACACCCCGCAATTGAGGCAGCGCTCCGCTTCGGCCACGGCTTCTGCCTCCGAGAAGCCCAGGTTGATTTCTGGAAAGCCCCTGGTCCACTCGGCCTGAGGCAACTCGGGCATCTCGGCTCTGGGCTTTTTCACCGCCTGGGTTGGTAAGGGGCTCCAGTTGCCTGCTTCCGGGGGAATCGGCCGCAGGGGCGCGTCCCGCCCAACTTTCAGGTCCTGGCCGTTGAGAAAGCGGTCGATGGACACGGCCGCTTCCCGGCCCGCGGCCACCGCGGCAATGGCGATGTAGGGGCCGGTGACCACGTCACCTCCGGCAAAGACCCCTTCCCGGCTGGTGGCCAGGGTCTCCCGGTCCGTGTCAATCAGGCCCCGGGGCGTAAGTTTGATGCCGTCCGCGTCCGTGATAAATTTGAGGTTGGTCTTCTGGCCGATGGCCATGATGACGATATCGGCATTACGGGTGGCGGTTTTATCTTCCAGATAGGTGGGTGCGAAGCGGCCTTGCTCATCAAAAACCCGCTCCACGGCCCGGAGCACCAGGCCGGTGCACTTGCCGTCTGGCGCCAGGATTTGCCTGACGCCCCAGCGGTGGCTGATTTCCACCCCTTCCTGCTCCGCCTCCTCCACTTCCCAGGAGGAAGCCGGCATCTCTTCCCTGGTTTCGAGAGAAATTAAGGTGACCTCGCCCCCTTGGCGGCGGGCAGTGCGGGCCACGTCCATGGCCACGTTGCCGCCGCCGATGACCGTTACTTTTTGGCCGGTGAAATCGAACTCTTGGCCCGCAGCCGAATCCTTCAAGTATTCCACGCCCCAGAGGACGCCTTGGGCCTCGGCCCCGGGCACGGGCAGGCGGATGGAATCCTGTGCACCCACGCCCAGAAAGACTGCGTTAAAGCCTTCCTTGGTCAGCAGGTCGTCGATGGTGCGGCCCGGCCCGCCCATGGGGGAATTATAGTTGATGGTCACCCCCAGCCGCTGGATGTAGTCTACTTCCCGTTGCAGGACTTCCTTGGGCAGCCGGTAGGAGGGAATGCCGTAGCGCAGCCAGCCGCCGGCCTCGGCCGCGGCCTCGAAGATCGTTACCTGATAGCCCTTCCGGGCCAGATGGTAGGCGCAGCTTAAGCCCGAGGGCCCGGCCCCGATAATGGCCACGGCCTCGGGGCGCGGCGTCACTTCCGGCACCGGCAGTGCCGTCCAGTCCACCTGGTCGGCCACAAACCGCTTCAGGCTGCAAATGGCCACGGGCTCATCCACTTCCTGGCGGCGGCAGTCGCTTTCACAGGGATGCGGGCAGATGCGGCCGATGGTGCCGGGCAGCGGCAGCCGGTCCATGATCAGGGACAAGGCCTCCGGGAATTTCCCGGCTTTGATGAGTTGGACATAGCCCTGCACGGTCAGATTGGCCGGACAGGCGCGCATGCAGGGGGCCCGGTCCAGCTTCTTGATGGCAAAAGTGGCGGGAATCGCCTGGGGAAAGTGGCGGTACGCCGCGTGGCGCACGCCCAGGTTTTCATCGAAAGTGGAGGGCATGTCCACCGGGCAGGCTTCCGCACACGCGCCGCAGGCGTTGCACTTGGCCCGGTCGATGTAGCGGGGCTCCTGGCGCAGCGTCACGGTGAACCGGCCCGCCTCCCCTTCCACCCCGGCCACCTCGGACTGGGTG
>JAKAGH010000027.1 GCA_021817645.1 Deltaproteobacteria bacterium | reverse complement strand
GATCGCCGTAAAAATCCAGGTGTTCCCGGTCGAGATTGGTGATCACCGTGATTTGGGGCTGCAGATAGCCAAAGGAGCCGTCGCTTTCGTCGGCTTCGGCCACGAAATACTCCCCCCGGCCCAGGACCGCGTTGGACCCCAAATGGTCCCACAGGGCCCCCACCAGCACCGACGGGTCCAGGCCCCCGGCCCGAAGAATCGCGGCCACCATGGCGGTGGTGGAGGTCTTGCCGTGCGCGCCGGTGATGGCGATTTGGAAGTGGCCCGCCATCAGCCGGGCCAGCATTTCGCCCCGGCGCAGCACGGTGAGGCCTTTGGTCCTGGCCGCGGCCAGCTCGGGGTTGTCTTCCTTCACCGCGGTGGAGTGGACCACGACCTCGGCCGCGCCCAGGTGCTCCGGCCGATGCCCCTCATGGAACCGGACCCCCAGGGTCTCGAGGCGCAAAGTGATGCCATTGGCGGCCAGATCGGAGCCGCTCACTTTATGCCCGCGCCGCACCAAAAGCTCGGCCAACCCGCTCATGCCGATGCCGCCAACGCCGATGAAGTGGTAGGTTTTTCTAGTCATAACTCTGCTTTTGGGGTAATGCCCACCTTACAATTCTTTACGCCACCCCCACCCTAACCCTCCCCCCTCGAAGGGGGAGGGGATAAGAGCAGAAACATCTTTGTTATTATTGCTTTTTCGGAGTACTTTTTAATTGGTATTTTTCCTTAATATAGATCATATTTCTTTCAGTCATCTGAATCAGGGAGAACATTTGCTCGTATCATGTCAATGACGCCTTCCAGGTTGGTTAAGACGTCGTTGTTCCAGAATCTTAACACCTGGTAACCTTCCGTTCTTAACCACTGCTCCCTTTCTTTATCTTTAATCTGTCCTTCTTCCTCCCCATGCTGGCCGCCATCAAGTTCCAGGACCAATCTTTTCTCTAAGCACACAAAATCGACTATATATCTGCCGAGGGGATGTTGCCTCCGAAACCTCAATCCTCCTAATTGTTTTCCCCGCAAATGCCGCCATAACAGGATTTCTGCGTCAGTCTGATTCTTTCTTAAGTTTCTCGAAAGACTGACCAGGTCCGGCATATTTACTGAACCCCCAAAAATCCAACATCTTATCCCCTCCCCCTGCGAGGGGGGAGGGTTAGGGTGGGGGTGGCGTAAGTTCGCAAGCAGTTTCCGCCCTGATTAAAGGCAAGGCAATGTTCGCATCATCGGTGGGCCGTGCCCACGCTACTTGGCAGTGCCCGCCCTACATCTTAATCAATTCCATGCACCCCCGGACAATTTCTTTGGCCGCGTCCGGCTTCGCCAGGGAGCGGCTGGCCGTCTCCATGTCCTTCAGGGTATCGGGGTGCGATAGGAGATGTTTTATCTTATCAGCCAGAACCTCTCCGGTAAAATTTTTATTCAAAATTAATTCCGCGGCGCCCGCGTCTGCCAGGAAACGGGCGTTAAACTCCTGGTGGTTGTTGGCCGCAAAAGGAAAGGGCACCAGCAGCGCGGCCCGGCCCAGGCCGGTAAGCTCCGCCAGGGTGGAGGCCCCGGCCCGGCAGACCGCCAGGTGGGTGCGGCCCATCCAGGCGGGGACCTCCGGGGTGAAATCCACCACCTCGGCGGCAAAACCGGCTTGAGCATAGCCTGCGGCCACTTCTTCCCGGTCGTCCTTCCCGGTAATGTGTAGAAAATGCAGCTGCTCTTTCAGGTCCGCCAACAACGGCAGCGCGGCCAGGGCCGCCAGATTGAGACTATGCGCCCCCTGACTCCCACCCATGAGGAGCACCGTAAAGGGAGCGGTCGGCCGCTCCGGGCTGACGAAAAATTCCGGACGGATGGGGTTGCCGGTCCAGACCGCCCGGTCCCGGGGGTAATGGCCGGAGTTGTCGGGAAAGGACAAGAAAATCCGGCCGGCCAGTTTGGCCAGCCAGCGGTTGGCCACCCCGGGAATGGCGTTCTGTTCGTGGATCGCCAGGGGGATGCCCGCCAGATAGGCCGCCACCCCCACCGGCCCGGACGCGTACCCGCCCATGCCCAGAACCAGGTGGGGCGCCAGAACCTTGAGCCTGGCCTTGGCCTCCCAGACACTCCCCGGCAGGCTGCCCAGGGTGCGGAGGCGGCTCAGCAGGCCTTGCCCTTTCAAAGCCCGGCTGGCGACGACCTCCCAAGGGAAGCCGTAGCGTTCCAGAATCCGGGCGGTCACTGCCTTGGGAGAAGTGAGAAAAGTCACCGCCGCGCCCAGGGAAGCAGAAAACTCCAAGGCGATGGCAATCCCCGGGAAGAGATGCCCCCCGGTGCCGCCGCCGGCGATGACGATCTTCAGGTCCATGCGGTGACTCCATCCATGAAGTGAGCAGTGAGCAGTAAGCAGTAAGAAATGGCCTTTACGAGTCTTATTTTTTGCTGACCACCGACCACTGATCACGAATCACTGCTGATTAAGCCCCTCCCCCCATCTCTTTCTTTTCCGCCCCTCCCCGCCCCACGGTAAGGACCGGGCGTTTGATTTGGCTGCTGATATTCAAGAGGATACCCACCGCCAGCAGATTGGCCAACAGCGATGACCCGCCGTAACTGAGAAAAGGCAGGGAGAGTCCCTTGGTGGGGAAGATGCCGCTGACCACCCCCATGTTAATGACCGCGGGCAAGCCGATGAGGAGGGTCAGGCCCAGGGCCAGGTAAGAACCGAAGGAGTCCGGGGCCCGGAAGCTGAGGAGCAGGCCCCGGTAGACCAGGATGGCGAATAGGGTCAGGACCACGAGAAACCCTATCAGGCCCAGTTCTTCGCTCAAGATGGACAGGATAAAATCCGTGTGTGCGTCCGGCAGATAGAAGAGTTTGGCCCGGCTCTGGCCCGGACCCAGCCCAAACAGGCCTCCTGAGCCGATGGCCAAAAGGGATTGCTTGAGCTGATACCCCACGTCCTGGCCGTACTTCCAGGGGTCCAGATAAGAGAAGACGCGGCCCAGCTTCTTGGGGTCCCTTAAGACCATAATCACGGCCAGGCCCAGGCCGGCTCCCAGGGACAGGAAGATATGAGTGAGGCGGGTGCCGCCCACAAAGAGCATGGTGAAGACGATGGCGGCGATGGTGATGGCCGTGCCGAAGTCCGGCTCCAGGCCCACCAGCACGATGAAGAGACCGGCCACCAGCATGTGGGGCAGGAAGCCGATGGAAAAGAATTTCATTTTTTCCTGCTTCTTGGTTAAAGAGTAGGCCAGAAACAGGGCCGTCGCCAGTTTGGCGAACTCCGACGGCTGCAGGGTTAAGGGGCCCAGCTTGAGCCAGCGGGCCGCGCCCCGCACTTTGCCGCCGATGCCGGGGACAAACACCAGGATCAGACAGATCAAAGTAATGAATAAAAAGGGGTAGGCCAGCCGCTGGTAAACCCGGTAATTAATGGCCCGGCCCAGGAAGAGGACCCCGACGCCCAGAACCGCGTAAAAGGCCTGGCGCTTGATGAAGAAGTAAGGGTCATGATATTGGGCCTGGGCCATCACCGTGCTGGAATTAAGTACCGTAGTCAGACCCAGGGCCAGGAGGGTCAGCGCGCAGACCATGATCATGGTGTCGTAAGCGCGTGGTGCGCCTTCAGGGTTTGGCTGCATCCCGGAGTTCCTCCACCAGTCTCTGGAAGGTTTCGCCCCGCTGGGCATAGTCTTTAAACATATCGAAGCTGGCGCAGGCCGGGGACAGGAGCACCACCTCCCCGGGGGCTGCCAGTTCCTGAGCCCGGATTACCGCGGCCTGCATATCATCCGCCAGATACGCGGGCACCAGGCCGTTCCAGGTCCGGGCCAGCAATTCCCGGGTTTCCCCCAAAAGGACCAAAGCCTTGACCCGCTGCCGGATCAGGGGCGAGAGCAGACTGAAATCGCTGTCCTTGTCCCGGCCGCCGGCAATCAGGATCACCGGCTGCTCGAAGAAGGTGAGAGACCGGGCCACTGCGCCCACATTGGTGCCTTTGGAATCATCATAGAAATCCACGCCGCCGATTCGCGCCACCCATTGCAGGCGGTGGGGCAGGCCCTGGAAATGGGCCAGCACCTGCCGGCAGGCCCCGGCTGCGGCCCCGGCGTCAAGGGCCAGCAGCAATGCGGCCATGATGTTCTCTTGATTGTGGCTGCCGGGCAGCAGAATGTCTTTTAGAGGAAAGAGATCATCGAGCTTTCCGGGAATCTTCACCCGGATGGCCCCGTTTTCCAGCCAGGCTCCCTCTTTTAAGGTCTGGGCGGAGGAAAAATAGTAGGTGCGTCCGCGTCCTGCCCCCAGAGGCCGCACCGCGGGATCGTCATAGTTAAGCACCCGCAAATCTCCGGGGCCCTGATGGCGGAAAAGACCGGCCTTGGACGCGCTGTAAGCCGCCAGATCCGCGTACCGGTCCAGGTGGTCCGGCGAGATATTCAGCAGGGCCGCAGCCTGGGGATGGAAGTGGGGCGCGGTGTCCAACTGGAAACTGCTCACCTCCAGGACCAGGAAATCTGCGTCTTCCTGCCGGTCGAGCAGAGAGACCACGGGGGTGCCGATATTGCCCCCCACCAGGGGCTGCAAGTCCGAGGCCCGGAGAAGTTCCCCCACCAGAGTGGTGGTGGTGGTCTTGCCGTTGGTGCCGCTGACGGCAATGAGAGGCCGGGTGAAGAAATGGCTGACCAATTCCAGTTCGCCCCAAACGGGGATGCCAGTCTTTTGGGCCGCGGCGATCCAGGGCAGTTCCGGGGGCACTCCGGGACTGAGCAGCAGGAGGTCGTAGCCCGCCCAGGCGGGTTGGGGCGCGCCCAGTTCCTCAGTGATCCCCAGCCCGGCAATCTCTTGGCGGGGCGCGGCCAGGGCCGCGGCCGGGGCCTGGTCGGTGACCGTCACCCGGGCGCCGCGCCTGGCCAGAAAGCGGGCCAGGGCCACGCCGGTCCGGGCCAGCCCCACCACCAGGATTTTTGTTCCGGTCAGTTCCATGTTACCCCAGTGACTACCTCCCCGGGGCAGGGCAGGTCTTGCCTTGCCCCGGAAAGGGTGGAGATTAGGTTGGGCGTCCGTAGCCTACCATAAGGCAAGTTAAAGTCCCCCTTGTTTACCCAAGCGCCCGGCGGCCCCCCACAGGCCGGGGGCGATAATGCCTCAATTGACAGGCAGCGTAAACGAGCCGACCGTGATGCTGCCTTTCCGGGGAAGGGCTGGTCAGGCCCCGCCCCGGAAAGGGCTGAGATTAGGTTGAGCGTCAGTAACCTAGCAGACAGCAAGTTACAGTCCCCCTCGTTGCCCGACGCCCCGCAGCCACCCACAGGCCGGGGGCGATGCTACCTCAGCTTCAGAAAGCTCAAGGAGATCAGCCCCAAGATAATGGAGAGAATCCAGAAGCGGACGATCACCTTGGGCTCCGGCCACCCCTTCAGTTCGAAGTGATGATGTAGGGGGGCCATGCGAAAGATGCGCTTGCCGTTGGACACCTTGAAAAAAGAGACCTGGAGGATGACTGATAGGGCCTCCACCACGAAGATGCCCCCGGCGACGGCCAGGAGAAATTCCTGCTTGGTGGCCAGGGACACGGTCCCCAGGACCCCTCCCAGGGCCAGGGCTCCCACGTCTCCCATGAACACCTGGGCGGGATAGGAATTATACCAGAGGAAGCCGATACCCGCGCCCACCACCGCCCCCAGCAGGACGGACAACTCTCCCACCCCGCGGATATAGGGGATTTGCAGATACGCGGCGATAACCTTGTTGCCGGCCAGGTAGCACAGAATCATAAAAATGGCGGCAGTGATGGTTACCGGGCCGATGGCCAGGCCGTCCAGGCCGTCCGTCAGGTTCACCGCGTTGGCTGCACCCACAATGACGAACACTGCCAGGGGGATGAAACCCCAACCCAGATCCGGCTGCAAGTGCTTGAAGAAAGGCAGGCTCAGGGTGGTGTTGAACCCGGGGGTGTAGTAGAGGCAGATGGCCACCACCAGGGCCACGGCAGTTTGGGCCAGGAGCTTGGCCCGGCCGCTGAGGCCCCGGTTGTGCTTTTTGACTACCTTGAGATAGTCGTCCAGAAAACCGATGAAACCGAAGCCGACGACCACCAGGACCAGCAGCCAGATGTAGGGATTGAACAAGTCGGTCCACAGCAGAGTGGCGACCAAGGCGGCGAAGATGATCATCAGGCCGCCCATGGTGGGAGTGCCGGCCTTGGCAAGGTGGGACTGGGGCCCGTCTTCCCGGATATATTGGCCGACCTGCATCTCTTGCAGCTTGCGGATAAACCAGGCGCCAACGAATAGAGTGATCAGCAGGGCGGTGAGCACTGCGAAAATACTGCGAAAAGTAAGGTAACGGAAGACGTTGAAGCCTCCAAAAACCGTCTTCAGCGGAAATAGTAAATGATACAGCAATTAGGTGTTCCCCCCAGGCAGGTCCCGGTGGTCCCGGACCTCCCTGTTCCCTGAATCATAAAAGATCAATCAGCCCTTCCATATGCATGCTCCGGGAACCTTTCACCAGGAGCCAGTCTCCGGGCTGCAGGAATTTTTGTAAGGCCCAGGCTCCCTCTTCCCGAGTTGCAACCGGCAAAACGCGTTGCGGGGACAGCCCCGCTTCCTGGGCTCCCGCGGCCACTTCCTGGTTGAATTTGCCGTAAACGACCAGAAGGTCCAGGCCGACTGCCGCGGCAATCCGCCCCAGGTCCCGGTGGGCCTGGACCGCGCCGTTTCCCAGCTCCAGCATATCCCCCAGGGCCGCAGCGGCCCGGCCCCGGCCCCGTAGTTCCTTCAAGGTGTTCAGGGCCATGGCCATGGAGCCGGGATTGGCGTTGTAACAATCGTTGAGCAGATGCGCCCCGGAAGGGAGAGTCTGCATCTGGGAGCGGCGGTGGATGGCCCGGAAACCCGCCAAGGCCCGGGCCGTCTCCTCCGGGGTGAGGCCTAAAACCAGGCCCGCGGCGGTGGCGGCCAGGGCATTGTAGAGTTGGTGCAGGCCCGGGACCGCCAGGTTCAGGGTCCAACTCCGCCCGGCATAATGGAGCCGGGCCACCTGGCCGTCCCAGCCCCGCACCTGCCTGCCCCAGGCCCGCAACTCCGCCCCGGGTTTTAAGCCGAACCCCAGGGTCCGCCCCGGAAAGTCCCGGGCTTGGGAGGAGATGTGGGGATCGTCGGCGTTATAAATCAAGGCGGCGCTATCCTCAAGGGTCTCCAGCAGCTCCCCTTTGGCCCGGGCCACGCCGGAGACATCTCCCACGCCTTCGGTGTGGGCCGGATGGACATTGATGAGCATCCCCACCGTGGGCCGGCAGATTTGGGTCAGCCGCCGGATTTCTCCGAAGCGGTTCATGCCCATTTCCACCACCGCGGCTTCATGGCCGCCATCCAGCCCCAGGAGGGTGAAGGGCAGGCCGATGAGGTTGTTCAGGTTCAACGTATTTTTCAAGACCCGGAAATGCGGTGCGAGCACCGCGGCGATCATCTCCTTGGTGGTGGTCTTGCCGCAACTGCCGGTAACTCCCACCACCGGCACCGCGAAGCGGTCCCGCCAGGCCCGGGCCAGGTCCCCCAGCCCGGTGAGGGTGTCACCCACCGTAATAACAGTTATCCCCGGAGGCAACGGGAAATGGGCGCGGCTTTCCCCCGGATGACAATATCGGCCCACCAGGACGCCGCTGACCCCCCGGCGCAGGGCCTGGGGGATATACTCATGGCCGTCATGGCGCTCCCCCTGGAGGGGGATGAAGAGTTGCCCCGCCTGGCAGGTGCGGGAATCGGTGCTGACGCCGCAAAAAGTTGCGGCCGCGCCCGCCTGCAGGAGGGCGCCCCGGGTGGCGGCCAAAATCTCCGGGATAGTGAACAGGGGCGGCATCAGCCGTAATTCTCCTTCAGAGCCTCCTGGACTTCCTCGCGGTCGTCGAAGTGGAGGCGCTCATTGCCGCGAATCTGGTAATTTTCGTGGCCTTTGCCGGCCACCAGGATCGCGTCCCCGGGCCCAGCCAGCTTCACCGCCAGGCGAATGGCCTCCCGCCGGTCCGGCTCCACCAGATAGCCGGTCTGGCCTCGTTTCGCGGCGGCGGCCGTCACCCTGGGGATATTCTTCGCCTTCAACCCCGCTTCAATCTCCTTAATGATCTCCAAGGGGTCTTCGCTCCGGGGATTGTCGCTGGTGACCACCACCAGCTGCGAGGCTTGAGCCGCGGCCTGCCCCATCAGGGGGCGTTTGCTCCGGTCACGGTCGCCGCCGCAGCCGAACACGGTGATCAGCCGGGAAAAGTCCAGGGCCGACAGAGCCTTGAGGGCCGAGGCCAGGGCCGCGGGCGTATGCGCATAATCCACGAACACCGCGGGCCCTTCCGGGGGTCCCAGGCGCTCCAGTCTACCCGGCGCCCCCTCCAGCCCGGCGATGCCCCGGGCTATGTCGTCCAGGGTCAGTCCCAGGGCCAGGGCAGTGGCGGTGGCCGCCAGAATGTTCTCCAGGTTAAAGGGCCCCACCAACCGGGACCTAATTTCCACTTCTCCCGCAGGAGTAGCGAACCGGGCCTCCAGGCCCAGACGCTTGAAGCGTTTGGCCAAAGGCCGGACCTGGCTGCGGGGATGAGAACCGTAAGTTATGGTGGGGACCGACACGCAGCGGTGCAATTCCTCGCCCCGGGGGTCATCCAGGTTGAGGACCGCGGTCCCGCCCGGGGAATTGCCATGAGCCAAAAGATCTAAGAAAAGCCGCGACTTGGCGGCAAAATAGCTATCCATTTCCCGGTGATAGTCCAAATGATCTTGGGAGAGGTTGGTGAACACGGCCGCGGCAAACGCGGCGCAATCCACCCTTTTTAAATCCAGGGCATGGGAGGAGACCTCCAGGAATACATGGCTCGCACCGTGGCGGCGCATTTCCCGGAGCAGCCTCTGCAGATCCAGGGATTCGGGAGTGGTCACCGCCGCGGGCCAGGAGCGCTTACCCACCCGGTAATTGACGGTGCCCACCACCCCGGCCTGGTGGCCTGCGGCGTTCATAATGGCTTCCAGGAGATAGGTGGTGGTGGTCTTGCCGTTGGTGCCGGTGATGCCCACCAGTTTCAATTCCCGGCTGGGATGGCGGTAGAACGCGGCGCTCAGATGGGCCAGAGCCAGGCGGGCGTCGGGCACCCGCACCACTGTCACCCCGGGAGGCGGAGGCAATTGCTGTTCGCTGACGATCACCCGGGCGCCCTTTTCCAGGGCTGCGGCCAGAAAGCGGTGGCCGTCGGTGCGCTGTCCTTTCAAGGCGACAAAAACGCTCCCCGGCGCCACATCCTGGGAATGATAGGCCACGTCAGTGACCGGGATGCGGTCATCCCCCGTCACCTGACAGCCTTTCAGGCCGGCCAGGAGTTCTTTTAAGGTTTGGGTGGCGTTGTGCATGCTCCGTACCGGTCCTTGTGATGCCTGTGAGCGGGTAAGTGGGCTGGGGTCAGGCTGCAGATTTCCCGCCCCAGGGAGGTGGTGATTTAGCCAGTTATCTTAAACTATCCTAGAAAAACCTCCCCTTGGCAAGACGCTGCCCCGCAGCCTCAGGGGGTCAGGACTGGGAGCGGAACCTGACCACGCAAGTGGCGCCGGGGGTGATGGAGGTTCCCGGCGTCGGCTCCTGGCTGACAGCCAGGCCGCTGCCCTCAAAGCGGCAATGCAACCCGGAGCGATGCAGCAGGTTCAGGACCTGGCGGATGGTTAGGCCGCTCACATCCGGCATCACTTCCAGGGGTTTCTTGGGGACCGCCGCTTGCAATTGCAAAGGTTTCGGCGGCGCCATGCCTTTGGGGGCCGGGTGTTTGATCTGCGGCGCGGGCTGGGCCGCCGCGGGAGTGGGCAGCAAGCCTGCCAGGACCGGGGTGTTTTCGCCCTGGGGGTAATACCCCAGGAAGCGCAGGGATTGAGCCGCAATTTCCCGGAAAATGGGCGCGGCTACCACGCCGCCGTAGATTGCGCCTTTGGGTTCATCGATAATCACGGCAATGGCCAGGGCGGGTTTCTGAGCCGGGGTCAGGCCGATGAACCAGGCGTTGTATTTGCTGTGGGAATAAGCCCGGCCCACCAACTTTTGGGCCGTGCCGGTCTTGCCGGCTACGGTGAAACCCGGGGGCACGGCTTCCGTCGCGGTCCCCCCCTTCTGGGTCACGGTCTCCATAATGGCCAGCATCTGCTTGGCCGTTTCCGGGGAAATCACCCGGCGTTGCGACCGGGGCTGAAATTCCTTCACCACTTCGCCCCGGGGGCTGACGATCTCTTTGACCAGTTGGGGTTCCATGAGCACCCCGTCGTTGCCCATGGCCGCCAGGGCCATGGTCAGCTGCAACAGGGTGACGGAAACCCCCTGGCCGAAGGCCAGGGTGGCCCGATCCAGGGGTGAGCGGGCCGTGCGCAAATTCTTCAGGAGCCCGGCGTTTTCCCCGGGAAAGAGGATGCCGCTGCGGCTGCCGAAGCCAAAGGCCCGGAGATAGTGATCCAGGCGGACGTTGCCGGTGCGATGGGCGATTTTGGCCGCGCCGATATTACTGGATTTTTGAATGACCTGCTGTAGGGTCAAGGTCCCGTAGCGATGGGCATCATGGATCACTTCCTTGGCTCCCAGACGCCAGAGACCCATCTCGCAGTTAAAGGCGTCGGTGGGCTTGGCCGCATGGGCATCCAGGGCCGAGGCCGCGATAAAGATCTTAAAGGTGGAGCCCGGCTCCAAGGCCGCGGTTATCGGGCGGACGCGGCGGTTTTCTTCGGGATACTGGGCATAGCGGTTGGGGTCCACCTGGGGGCATTGGGCCATGGCCAGGATCTCACCAGTCTCGGGCCTGACCACCAGGGCCATCCCGCCGGCGGCTTGAAAATGGGCCACCCCCTTGCTCAGTTCCTTTTCGGCGATATATTGCAGGGTGCTGTCCAGAGACAGCACCACGTTGTTGCCGATGACCTCCGGGTCCCAGGCCTTCTCCCCGGTGACCACAATCCGGCCCCGGGCGTCCAGCATCTTCATGCAGGTCTTGGGCTTGCCGTACAGGTAATTTTCATACTGCAATTCCAGGCCTTCCAATCCCTGGCCGTCCACATTGCAGAACCCCAGAACCGAACCGGCCAGGGCCAGCTGGGGATAATACCGGAAGGCCTCGGGAATAAGATAGATCGCGTCTAGATCCCGGCGTCCGGTAACCTTATCCAGAGTGGCGGTTTTCTCGGCCGCGGCCTGCCAGGCGCGGAATGCTTCTTCTTTTTCAGGGGTCAAATGGCGCTTCACCCAGACAAAAGGACGGGCCCTGGTAAGGATCTCCTGTAACTCCCGGGTTTTTATTCCCAGGACCGGGGCTAATTCCCGGGTGAGACGGGCTGGATCCTTGATCTGGGGAGGATGGGCCACCAGGGAATATACCCGGGTGCTGATGGCCAGCTCGTTGCCGCGGCGGTCGAGGATCTGGCCGCGTACCGGCATAACGGGACAGAGTTTCTGGACTTCCCGGTTAGCCACCTCTCGCAGCTTCGGTCCCCGGACGATCTGTAGATAAAAGAATCTGCCACAGACCCAGAGGCCCAAACAGATCAGGCCCAAACCCACCAGGACGATGCGCAGTCGGGTCCATTTATCGAGACCCGGGGTCATGGTAGCTGTACGACCTGGCAAGGCAGCGGCGGCGCCATGCCGAATTTTTCCACCGCTAACTTTTCCAGCCGGGAGATGGAGGTCAGGTTGGAGAGCTCGATATGGAGCTTGCGGTTCAACTCAAGATATTGTTTTTGAGTCTCCTGGGCTTGGGAGATCTGGTAATTCAGATTGGTCTGTTGGAGATTGGACCAGGCCCAAACCATGGAGGAGATGATGAACCCGACGGCAACCAGCACCAAGACCATCACCATCGCTTTCCCCCACTGGGATGGATGAACCACTGCGACCTTGCGGTTGCGGGAAGCAAAGAGCTGCTCCACACTGCTGAACCGGAGAGTTACGTTGCTGGGCATCCCATTTCTCCTTTAATCCTCTACCTTTTCAGCCACGCGCAATTTGGCGCTGCGAGCCCGGGGATTGCGCCGGACCTCCTCGGCAGTGGGCGTCAGAGGCTTCCTGGTCAGGCGGCGCATCAGCCCGGCTTTTTCCCAGGCCAACAGCCGCTGTTTGACCAGCCGGTCTTCCAGGGAGTGATAGGAGATCACCACCAGACGCCCGCCCGGCTCCAACCAGGCCGGGGCCTCTCCTAAAAATAGGGCCAGTTCCTCCAACTCCCGGTTTACCGCGATCCTCAGGGCCTGGAAGACCCGGGTGGCGGGATGACGCTCCCCCCTCCGCCGCCCGGGTCCCTGGGCTTGCTGAACAAGTGTTACCAACTGCTGGGTAAACCGGAAAGGTTGCTGCCGCCTGGCTGCTACCACCAGACGGGCGAAACGCCGGGCGCGCGGCTCTTCGCCATATTCCTGAAAGATCTTTTCCAAAGCTGCCGGGGTGGCGGAATTGAGGAGGTCCGCCGCAGTCTTCCCCGGCCTGAGGGGATTGAACCGCATGTCCAAAGGCTCGTCCCCCTGAAAACTAAAACCGCGGCCGGAGCGCTGCAATTGATGCAGAGACAGCCCCAGGTCCAGCAGGATGCCGGCCACTGCGGGCACCCCTTCTTCTTGAAGAATCTCCCCCAATTGGGCATAAGAGCTGTGAAACAGATGAAATCTGGAGGTGAAGGGGGCCAGCCGGGCCGCCGCGGCTTCCAGGACCGCCGGGTCCTTATCCAGCCCCCACAGCCGCCCGTCAGGCGCGCAGCGGTCCAGGACGGCCGTGGCATGCCCCCCCTCACCCACGGTGCCATCCACGTACACGCGAGCTGGCCGGCAATTGAGGCCCACCAACACCTCCTCTACCATCACCGGTTCATGCACCGGGCAGTGGTCTTGGTTTAAATCAGTAATTCGTGGAGTACCTCTTCGTTAATCGCAGACTCGAGCTGCTTCCGATGCGCCTCATAAGTGGGACGGTCCCAGATTTCAAAACAGCGGATCATCCCCACCAAAGCCACCTCCCGGGACAGCTTGGCATAGTCCCGGAGGTAAGGGCCGATCAAGATTCTTCCCTGGCGGTCCAGAGGACATTCCTGGACGCCGGAGATGAGAAAGCGCTGCACCGCGCGCACTTCTTTCCGTAGAGTGGACTGTTCCGCCAATCTGGCCTCGACCTTCAGCCATTCGGATTGGGGGAAAGCGAGCAGATAGCCGTCGTAGTTGGTGAGGACGAGGACGCGGTCCTGGCGTTCTTGCAGGATTTCCCGGTAACGCGGGGAAACGCTGACCCTGCCTTTATTATCCAGGAGGTGAAAATAGCTACCGGTGAACACTGCCCCCTACCTCTCTCCACTCCATGCTACCGGCGATACATTTGACCCTACAACTCCCCACTCCATCCCACTTTTTCCCACTGGCAATCAAAATACGCCCTTTTCTAGGTATGTCAAGAAAAAAGAGCAAAAAAAGATTAAAAGAAAAATTTCACATATCTTCAGAAGTCTTGATCAGATCAAGGTGTGGAAGTCGCGAGGGGTATTTTTATTTTGAGAGGTTACGGTATTCCAGGTAGGATTGCAGAATCAGGACCGCGGCCACCTGGTCCACCACCCGGCGCCGGCGCTGGCGGCTCAGGTCAGCTTCGAGCAGAACTCGCTCCGCCTGCATGGTGGTGAGCCGTTCATCCCAGGCAGTCACCGGTATTCCCAGGCTATCTCCCAGGGTCTGGGCCAGTTCCAAAACCGCCTCAGCCTGCCTGCCTGGACGGCCGTCCATATGGCGGGGGAGTCCCACCAGGATTTCCTGGACCTGATACTCCTGGGCCACTTCCCGCAGCCGGGCCAGATCGGTTTCCCGGTTCTGGCGGGTCAGGACCGAGATTCCCTGGGCGGTGATACCCAGAGGGTCGCTGACTGCCAGGCCGATGCGCTTCTCGCCCACATCCAGGGCGAGGATGCGAATTTCCCGGGTCGGTGTTTGGTCTTGATTACTGGGAGGCATTGCTTCCTTCAGGTATGCGGCTAAGCTTTCTTGCCGCCGTTTTAATTTATCTTAAATCCATCCAAGAAGCTCGCCTGGATTCTTCGAATTCTCGATCAATACCAAGGGTAACTCCCAATAGTAAAATAAAATTTTGCTCTTATTTAGAAAAATTGAAGTACTTCTCTTGGAAGACTTTTATGCAGGCGTCCACGACCCGGGGGTCAAAGAGGATGCCCCGGTTCCTGGAGATCTCCGCCAAGGCCACGTCTATGCCCAGGGCCGGCCGGTATGGCCGGTGGGAAGCCATGGCTTCCACCACGTCTGCCACCGCTAGAATCTTTGCTTCGAGCAAAATTTCTTGATCGCACAAACCATCGGGATAGCCGGAACCGTCCAGCCTTTCGTGATGTTGTTTGACAATTTGGGCCACCGGCCAGGGAAAGTCGATGTGCTGCAGGATTTCAAAGCCCTTCTGTGAGTGGGTTTGAATCAGGGCATTTTCAATATCGGAGAGTTTTCCCGGCCGGTTGAGAATCTCCGCCGGTACATAGATTTTTCCCAAGTCATGGAGAGTCCCGGCGATCCAGACCGCTTTCTTTTGTTCTCTGGCCAGGCCCATTTCCTCGGCGATCGCCAGGGCCAGCCGGGTCACCCGGCGTTGATGCCCGGCAGTATATGGGTCCCTGACCTCCACAGTCGAGGCCATGGCTTGGACGATTTCTTCCATGACTTTCTGCAGTTGGCGCAGGCTTTGCCGCAGGTTCTCATCCGCCCGCTTCTGCGCCGTGATATCTTCGATCATGGGCAGGTAGCAGAAGGGTTTGCCGGCCGCGTCCTTGATCAGGCGCGCTGACAGACGGACCCAAACCGGGCTGCCGTCCTTACGGAGGTAGCGCTTTTCCATGGCGTAGTGGTCGATCTTGCCGGCGGCCAGGCGTTGCGCCATCCTGATGCTACGTTCGACGTCATCGGGATGGGTTATATCGGTAATGGTGCGGGCTAATAGTTCTTTCTCGGAATAACCGGTAATGCGGCATAGCTCATGGTTCACCCGCTGAAAGCGAAAATCCAGGCCCACTATGGCCGCACCGATGGGGGATTGGTCAAAAGTACGGCGAAACTTCTCCTCACTCTGCCGTAAATTTTCCTCGGCTTCCTTGCGGACGGTGATGTCGCTATCGGCGCCCCGGTATCCCAGGAGGTTGCCTGAGGCATCCAGCACGGGCACACCGCTGGTGGATAACCAGATGGTTTCTCCATCCTTACGCACGTTGCGGTTGAGGAAATCCCGGAACGGCTGTTTGGCCTTGAAGGCGGCCAGGGCCGCGTCCTTCAGCTCTTCCCGCTCCTCCGGGAGAAAGAAATCATAAAAATATCGGCCCAGCACTTCCTCAGGTGTGTAACCCAACAATTTCTCCACTACGGGACTGGAATAAGTGTATTTTCCCCCACGGTCCACTTCCCAAATCCATTCCACCGCATTTTCGGTAATGTCTCTAAACCGTTGTTCGTTCTCCCTGAGCGCCTCCTCGGCTTTCACTCGCCCGGTGATATCCTGGGCATATTCCACTACGCCGGTGATGGCCCCTGATGCCGGGTCGATAAGAGGGAAGCTCAAAAGGTTTAAATGTCTGAGACCTTCCTTGCCTGACAGGCGAGCGGTCACGATTTCCTGGTCGGCTTGGCCCGTCCGCAAGGTCCGCTGCACCGGGCAGAGGACGCAAGGTTCTTCGGCCTCATGGAACGCCTGGTAACATTTTTTGCCCACCAAGGGCAGGGCATAGGCATGGTCCCGCTCTTTGGCCTGGTTGACCCGGACGACATTGAGCTCTGTATCAAGAATACTGATGCCATCCTGGATACTATTAAAGATGCTGGCCAGGAAGCGTTCCTGTTCCTCTAATGCTGCATTGGCGCGCTTCAAGCCATCCTCCGCCTGCTTGCGGGACGTGATATTGGTGACCATACCCAGGCAGCCGGCGTAGCGTCCCTGCTGGTCGAAAACGGGACTGGAAGTCATGATCGCCCATAGCTCCCGGCCTTCTTTATGGCGAAACTTAAAATCAAGATGTTCTTTAGTGCATTCCCGCAGTTGCTCGATTATGTGGGTGGAAATATCCCTTAGCCATTCCTGGTCCATGAACCTGGATAAAGGCTGGCCCAGCATCTCCTCCTGGGAGTACCCCAACATTTCCACGATGCTTTCATTAGCGAAGGTCACCCTATTTTTGGAGTCCAGGAGCCAGATGCCCTCCAACGCAGTTTCGACAATTTGCCGGTGGAGCGCCTCGCTTTGCCGCCGCGCTGCTTCTGCTTGTTGGCGATGAGAGATGTCCCGGAAAGTGATGACTGCCCCGGTAATCCTCCCGTCTTGCAGGATGGGGTTCCTGCTGTATCTCACCGGAAAGCCGGTGCCGTTTTTTCTCCAAAAGAAATCATCCTCAAAAGAACAATAGGTGCCGTTGGTCAGCGTTTGCAGGTGGGGGCACTCTGCCGCAGGGTGAGGGCTGCCGTCGGGTTTGGTATGATGCCAGACGGCGTGAGCATGCCGGCCCAGCAGTTCTTCCACCTCATACCCCAGCATCTGGGCGGCCGCGGGGTTGACAAAGGTCGTGTTGCCCTCGAGGTCCAGACCCAGTATCCCTTCCGAGGCCGAAGATAAGACGAGTTCATGGTGCCGGCGCAGCTGGGTCAACTTTCCTTCAGCCCTTTGCCGCCTCAAGACTTCAGCCATGGCTGCGGCCATGGCTTCCATATCCTCTTGATGTTGCTTGTCATAACCGCCGGGCCGGTTGGATAAAACGACCAGGCCGAAGGTCTGGTCGGCAAGTTTTAAAGGGACACCGAGGAAGGAAGTGATCGGGGGATAATGGGTGGGAGGTTCGAGCCAATCGGGGTGGGAAGCCGGGTCATTGCAAATCAGACTTTCTCCAGTTTGGATGACCCGGCCGGGAATACCTTGCACTTCCCAATTTTGCCGCTGCGGCGCCGCTGCCGCCGGCGCCGGCTCAGCCGCGGACCGGCTGTGCATGCTGCTGGCAATGGTTTGGAACTTTCCGGCCTGGTCCCCTCCACAAATAAAACCGAACTTGCTGCCGGTCAATTCCGCGGCCGCGTCCAAAAAGACGTGACCCAATTCTTCTTCGGTCTCGCAGCCGAGAGCTTCCCGGAAGAT
>JAKAGH010000292.1 GCA_021817645.1 Deltaproteobacteria bacterium | reverse complement strand
GCACAGACCGAGAGGTTTTTGGCCCTCCAGGGCCGCGCCGCGGATTTCCGGCCCTTGAAGGTCCAGGGCCAGCCCCGGTACGCGGCGGTGGAAAAGATCGATCTGGGGCATTTGGATCCCCTCATTGCCGGTCCCGGCTCTCCGGACCACGTCACCGGGGTAGGGGAGGTGGCGGGCACACAGGTGGATCAGGTGCTCATCGGCTCCTGCGCCAATTCCTCGTTCCGGGACCTGATGGTTATCGCCCGGGCCTTGAAAGACCGGCGGGTGCACCCCCGGGTGTCCATGGAGATCAATCCCGGCTCCTTGCAGGTCCTGGAGAACCTGGACCTCTCCGGCGCACTGTTGACGCTGCTCAAAGCCGGGGTGCGGGTCATGCCCCCGGGCTGCTGGGGCTGCATCGGCATGGGCCAGGCCCCGGCCACCGGCGCGGTGAGCGTCCGCACCTTTACCCGGAATTTTCCCGCCCGCAGCGGCACCAAGGACGATAAGGTCTATCTGGCCAGCCCCGAGACCGCGGTGGCCGCGGCCATTGCCGGGGAAATCATCGACCCCAGGAAGCTGGGGGATTATCCCCGGGTGGCCCCGCCCCGCTACTTCCTGGTGAACAGCAGCGGGCTGACAGCCCCTCTCCCCCCGGAGGAGAGCCGGAAAGTGGAGGTGCTCCGGGGCCCCAACATCGTGGCCTTCCCCCGGTTGTCCGGCCTGCCGGATTCCTGGTGCGGGGAAGTCTGGCTTAAAGGCGGGGACAATGTCACCACCGACGACATCCTGCCCGCGGGCAGCCAGATTCTGCCCCTTAGAAGCAATCTCCCTGCCATCAGCCGCTACGCCTTCACCCGGCTGGACCCGGATTTCCCGGACCGCGTCCAGGGCCGGGGAGAAGGGGCCATCGTCGGCGGCGAGAACTACGGCCAGGGATCGAGCCGGGAACACGCGGCCCTGGCGCCCCGCTTCCTGGGGGTGCGGGTGAAACTGGTGAAGAGCTTTGCCCGCATCCATCTGGCCAATCTCATCAATTTCGGCATCCTGCCCCTGACCTTTGAAAACCCGGGGGATTACGACCTCCTGGAAATGGGGAAAACCCTGGAACTGCCAGGCGTCCGCAAACTCATCCTGGAAGGCGCGGAGCGTTTGCCTTTGAAAGTGGACAGCCATCAGATCTGGGTGCGGGTGGACCTCTCAGAACGGCAGCGGCGGATGCTGGCCGCGGGCGGGGCGCTGAATATGGCGAAGAAGGGATAGCTCACGCAAAGACGCCAAGGCGCAAGATAGGTTCTAACTTGGTGTCTTTGCGTCTTGGCGTGAGAAAAAATAAAGGGAACCCCAGGCCTGACCCGGCGGTTCCCCATTTTTTTCCACAAACCCAGGTTGGATTTATCAACCTACGCCAGGGGTGGCGAAATAGATTTCCTTCAGCAGAGGCGGCTTGAATTCGATCACCCGGACGAGGAGCACAGGCACCGTGGCGTGGGTCATTACCTTTTCGGCGGTGCTGCCGATCACCCAGGCCACTTCGCCGGTGCCGTGGGTGGCCATGGCAATGAGGTCCATGTTGTTTTTGTCGGCATAGGCGATGATCTCCATGGCCGGCACGCCTTCTTTGCATTCCGCGGTCACATCCAATCCCTGGGCCTTCAGGTCGGCTGCGGCCTTGCCGAGAAAAGTGGCGCACCACTTCTGTTCGTGGGCAGCCGCCGCCTTCATGGTCCCCGGCGTGGTTTCGCCGATGGCGGGAGTGTAGCAGACGTGCATCAGGGTCACCTGGGATTTAAAGGTCTTGGCCAATTCGATGACTTGGGGGAGGACCTTAGCAGCCAGATCAGAACCATCCAACGGCACCAAAATCTTATTATACATGTTGCCCTCCTGAGTGGGATAACTTGCGCGGGCCAGCCCTTACTGCCGCTTGGAGCCTCGCCTTTTAACTAACAATTAGAATTAATTTGTTAGTTGTCAAGTTCACAAGGAGGGGAAATCTTAGTTATTTTTCAGATTTTGCCGGAGGACTGGTTGGTTCTACCGGGCGTTCACCTCCCTTATACAGGCCCCGCTGCAAGACGCGGTGGTAGCTGGTGAAATCTCCGGCGGTGTTATCGCTCTCCAGGTGCATATCCATCATTTTCAGTTTGGCGTCCAGATCATCCAGATAGTAGACCAGCATGGCCTCCCGGGTTTTGGGGGGGATAGGCGAGCCGAATTCCTGGCTGCCGTGGTGGGCGAGGATGATATGCTCCAGTTCCAGGAGCAAACCCGGGTCGGAGAAGTCTTGGGCCCGGGCCTCCTCCCGCACCATTTCCCAGCCCAGGACGATGTGGCCCAGGAGCGCACCGGGGATGGTGATGTCCGGGGCCTGGGGATTGGCCAGTTCCTTGACCTTGCCCAGGTCATGGAGGATGGCCCCGGCCAGGACCAGGTCCGGATGCAGGTCCTGATAGACGGCCAGGGATTTTAGGGCATGGCGGGCCACGGACCAGGTGTGTTCCAGCAACCCTCCCAGGTAGGGGTGGTGGTAAACCCGGGCCGCGGGGCAGACCAGGATGTCCTCCTGGTTTTTGTCCAGCAAGGCCAAAACCAGGTCCTTAATGGGTGGGTTGAGATTGACTTCGGCCAGTTCCCGGAGCTCCTGCCATAATTCCTGGCGGTCATAAGGAGTGGCCTTATGCAGGAGGTCCGGGTCGAATTCCTTGAGCTCCCGCCCCCGCTCCCGCAGGGCCTCCACGGTACTGATATACTGGAGGCTCAGCTGGATTTCGCCTTTGTAGCTGCTCACCTGGGCCTGGACCCCCACATAATCGCCCGGGGTAAAGGGGCCGGGGCATTTGACCAGGATGTCGCTCCAGACCCGTGCGGGGATGTCCCCGGTCTTGTCCCCCAGGACCAGGGCCAGATAAGGTTTTCCGGATTTATCCGTGCGGCTCTCCACCCGGCGCACCAGGAAGAACTGGTGGAGGGTCTCACCTTCCTGCAGATCGGCAATAAAGCGGTGGTCCACGGCATCCCCCCTGAGATGGCTGGAGTCATGATACTCGCGGGCGGGGGGAGGGTCAAGAATTGTTCGCGGCTCCTGGTGCCGGAATCTTGACAAGGGTACAAGGGGTAATTATCTTTAATTAATTGATAAAATTGCCGATAGAACCTAGGAGGATCGTTTATCGAGAAAAAAGCGGTTAACTTTTTTTCTTGACAACAATCTAACGTAGGGTAATATAAAAGTTTAAATTTTGGCGAGGAGCCACGGGAACGAAATTCCATGGAAAAAGAATACTTTAAGAAAATCCTAAACTTTGGCGGGGGAAATGACCAAATTATTCCCTATGACCAGTTTAACCTTCTTATTCCCGAAGAGGAGGATGAATCCTTAGGTTTCCAGGAAACCTACGAGGTTTTGCCTGAAGAGGGTCTGGAAGGAGAATTATCCCCGGGGCCTCTGAACCTGGGGGAAGAAGCAGAGGAAGATCTTGACGATAGTCTGGAAGCCCAGGATATCCCGGAACATGAGGGCCTGGTAGCCGCTTACTTCCGGGAAATGCTGCGCTATTCCATCCTGTCCCCGGAAGAGGAACGTAACCTGGGACGCATCATCAAAGAAGGCCAGGAAACCATCTTTAATCTGGTGTCCGGTGTCGAGTCCGGCCTGGAAGAGATCCGTTATCTGCAAAAGAAAATCTACGACTGGTTTGAAGCTCCGGAAAAGAGCGCACAGGCCAAAGAAAAGCTCTTCAAGGACATCCATAAAAAGCTGTTTTGGATTGAAAGGCACCATCCCGAGGCCGAGGAAATCAAAGATCTGGCCCGCGGCATCCAGGCCATGGAATACGAAGTGACCCAGGCCCGGGATCAGATGATCAAGGCGAATCTGCGCCTGGTGGTGAGCATCGCCAAAAAGTACCTGCACCGGGGCTTAAGTTTCTCCGACCTCATCCAGGAAGGCAACCTGGGGCTGATGAAAGCCGTGACCCGGTATGACTATACCACCGGCTACCGTCTGAGCACCTTTGCATCCTGGTGGATCCGGCAGACCATCACCC
>JAKAGH010000291.1 GCA_021817645.1 Deltaproteobacteria bacterium | reverse complement strand
GCCCCTCCCCCCCCACCCCCCTCCCCAACCCGCATATTTTTTTTTTTTCCTTCCCAATTTCCTGCTTGGGCCCGAAAGGGTTGGTTGAACCCAAGCTATAGGGCAGCCCATGGCCTCCATAAATGGGCGTGCACGGCACGCCCGATGACCTATTATCGTATGAGAATGATTAATGAAAAATATTCTTCCATCTCATCCTAGTACATATATAGATCCAAAATCTGAAGATTGGGTACCCCGGTCATTCGATAATTTCTTGTCCGAACTCGATCATATAATTTCGGCATGCCGAAAAAGAGGGTCTTTAGTTGTATTTAGAGGCCATAATCGGAGAGAATGGCTTCTTGATTCAACATTCGTACGTTCATGCGAAGCTGCGGTTTTCGGATTGCCACCAATGGCGCGTCTTTCCATAGTAATTTCTGATTCAATCGAATTACACCGTGTACTCCTCAACCTGCTTTTACTAAAATTCGGGGTTCTGGTAAGACCATCCTCAGAACTCGAAGCTTTGGAGGAGAAAAATGGCATAGACTCATGGTTTGAATTAATGAAAAGATTCCAACAATTTCCAGAGGAAGACCTTTCAAATTTGAAAGGGTCCCACTTGTTAGACTGGACTCAATCCCCAGAAATAGCTCTTTATTTTGCTAATTACAGAAGGTCTGGCGAAGGAGCAGTTTACATCTGCGATGCGACAGCCACAGGAAAGACTTTGCAGATTATCCCAGTAGGCGATATTCTTAATAAAATGGATAAAGATGGAAATGCAGGCAAACCCCTTGGGTGCCCGTTGCTATTCTATCCGCAAAAACAAATTCTCTGTAAACGAGCGAATAATCAACACGCTGTATATTTCGCCCAGATGGACCTTAGATACGATTTAGAAGCACAATGGAGATTAAGAGAGAAAGAAATTGAAGACGAAAAAATATTTATTAAGTTAGTGTTGCCTTCTGGTTTCGAAAAGGAAGTGGAGCAGTACCTCCTCGACAGAGGAATCACAAATTCATTTATTTATCCTGATGAGATTAATGGTGCGTAAAACGCACCCTACAAGAATCTGCTTTTTTTACCTTAAGGGGTTGGGAGAAGGGGGCTAAGGTCCACAGGCGAGACGCCTGTGCCGCCGGCTCATTTGCCCCTCTCCTAACCTTACCTATTCCTCCCCCCTAATCCGATTAATTAGCGCCGACACGGACACGGGTTCGGTGACCGGCAATATTTTCACCAAGCCCCCATATTCCTGGACGATCTCCCGGCCCGCCACTTCGGCCTCCGGGTAATTGCTGCCCTTGGTGAGGATGTCCGGCTGCAAGTTGCGCAGGATTTCCGGGAGCTGCTCGCTGTCGAAGAGGGTGGCGTAGTCCACCACTTCCAGGGCTGCGAGGATGCGCAGGCGCTGCTCTTCGCCGATAACCGGGCGGCCCTCCCCTTTCACCCGGGCCACGGACTTATCGGAGTCCAGGGCCACCACCAGGATGTCCCCCTGGCGGCGGGAGTCTTCCAGGAACTTGATGTGCCCGGCGTGGAGGAGGTCAAAGCAGCCGTTGGTGAACACCACCTTTTTGCCCTGGGTCCTCAGATGCGGGAGCAAAAAGCCCAGTTCCTTGAGGGTGATGATCTTTTCCTCCAGGTGCACGTGGCCCCGGAGTTCCCCCTCCATCTCGGAGCGGAGGATGGGCGCGGTGCCCTTTTTGGTTACCACCACTCCCGCGGCCAGGTTCGCCAGGGCCGCGGCCACAGCCGCATCGCCCCATTGGGCCAGACCCAGGGCCAAAACCGCCACCACCGTATCCCCGGCTCCGGAGACATCGAAGACTTCCCGGGGGGTGCGCGGGGGGATGCTTAAGGCCCCATCCTGGTGGATCAGGGTCATGCCCTTCGCTCCCTGGGTGACTAACAGGTAATCAAGTTCCAGCAGTTCCCGCAGCTCGCGCAATCTTTTCACCGGATCGATCCAGGAATCCAGCGGACTTCCCAGTACCTGCTCCACTTCTTTTTGATTCGGGGTGATAATCGTGGCCCCGGTATATGGCGAGTAATCTGTGCCCTTGGGGTCTACCACCACCGGCAGACCTTGAGCCCGGCCCCGGCGGATGGTTTCCCGGACTAGGGAGTGGGTGAGTGCGCCTTTGCCGTAATCGGACAAGATGATGACGTGCAGAGAAGGCAACAGCGACTCCAGGCGCTCCAGGGCCCACTCCACAAAGGCCGGAGGCCCGGGAATCCGGGTTTCCCGGTCGATACGCACCACCTGCTGCTGGTTGGCGAAGACCCTGGTTTTGCGGGTGGTGCGGCGCTGGGGGTCGGCAAACAGCCCCTGGGGAGCAATCCCCAGGCGGCGCAATTCTTCTTTCAGGAGGCCCGCGGGATTGTCCTCGCCCACCAGGGCCAGGACCTCCACCTGGGCCCCCAGGGCCACCAGGTTGTTGGCCACGTTGCCGGCGCCGCCCAGGGTCCGGGTCTCCCGCTCCACATCCACCACCGCCACCGGCGCTTCCGGCGAGATGCGCTCCACCCGGCCCCAGATGTATTCGTCCAGCATGAAATCCCCCAGCACCAGAGCCCGAAGGCCGGAAAACTGGTCCAGGGGCAGGTCCCGGAGCCGCTCCCAGGAAACCTGAGTATTATCCGGGCTCTGGGGGTTTTTTTGCTTCATGTTGGTTTTGGGTCCTCAGGTTGGTAAGGAGCGGCAGGGCGCCTAGAACCCTGGTCCCGATCCGGTTAAAGCCAGTTTCTGGCCAAGCTATCAATACTCAAATCCCAGTGGGGGCCGACCGCGGGCCGGCGTGCGGTTACCGGCTCAACCAAGCCTGCTTTTATTGGGTTTTCCCTTTCTCCGGGAAAGTTCCCGGCCCTTTTCTCAATCTTTCGCCGATGCCGGGGAGAAACAGGCTGACCCCGATGCGTTGATCATCGGGCCGGTCGGTGTAAGAAAGGACGATGCCCCAGCATTGGCGCTGAAACACCACGCCGTAGGTCCTCTCCAATTTGTTGTTGGTCTCGAAGGTATTACTATAGGTAACCCAGGTCTTTACCGAACGGAAGAGGTTGAGATAAGTGGCGACGTTGATTTGCTTGGCGAAATCCTTGATGTAGAGATAGCCCACATTGAACAGGTGCTGATGCTGCTGATCCAGGAAAGATAATTTGACATTAGCCCGGTTGAAGCCCTCTTTGTAGGTGGAAGTTCCCAGATCCAGGCCCGCCACTATCCGAGGGAAGGGGTAATACTCGGCTTCCCCGAGAATATCCGAGAAGCGGTGGTGGTATTGGGGAGTGCCATCCAGACCCAGGCTGGTGGTATTGAAAAAGGCGCTTTGACTCAAGCGAACCCAGAGTTTTTCAGATACCTGGGCCTGGCCCTTGGAATTTTGATCGCGCATTAACAGATGATTGCTGAAACCATAAGTCAGGGCGTTGACGCCGCCGATGGGGTCATCCCCGTCTCTGACCGGCAAGTTGCGGGTGCTCCGCACTACCCAACCGATATCGAAGGGGTCGAAGGCCGGGAAGCGGACGGGATCAAACCTGGGGATATTCCAATAGGTTACTTCCGGGCGCACAATGTGCCGGAAAAAACTGCTGGATCCGGAATCCCGGCCATAATCCCGAGCCCAGGAACTGGTAAGGGACACCTTGGAATCAAACAGTTGCCGTGACTGCGCGGTATCCTGAGGGCTGGTGGGGGTGGTCTGGTCCGTCACGAACAACGTCTCCCGGAACCCCACCCGGCTGTTGAAAGAAACGCCCTGTATGGGCTGGACCTCCAATATGGCTTGGGGGTGAAGGTCCAGGCGGTGTCCATCCAGGCCGTGTTCCTGATAGAAATGAGTATAAGAGGAATCCAGGCCCAGGTTTAGCGGCCAATTACCCAGGGGCATATTGAGACTACTCAAGGACAGGCTGGGCAAACGATTGACCGCGAAAGGCTCATCAGACCGCAACCGCTGATAATAACGGCTGAAACCGGTGATGTTGGCCCAGGAATAATTTTTGGCCAAGAGGCCGGTGGAGACCCGCTGGCTCACT
>JAKAGH010000026.1 GCA_021817645.1 Deltaproteobacteria bacterium | reverse complement strand
CCACCGCCCCCGCCGACGCTTTGCGCCAGAATCCCCGCAGAAGAATTGCCGGCCGTGAGGATCTGGTCGCCGCTGCTGCTGACCGTCACTTGGCCGCCGTTGCCGCCGCCGCCGCCGTTGCCGCCCATGGTCGCATGGAATCCGCTAATAACGGTGAGATCTGCCCCGGCGCCGACAAAGATAGCCGTACCGCCGTTGCCGCCGCCGCCGCCGATGCTCTGGGCCAGGATGCCCTGAGAGCTTTCACCCAGCGTCTGGATGCTGCTGACACTGGCAACCGAGACCGCGCCGCCTGAGCCCCCCGCGCCGCCGCTGGCGCCACAATTATAGTCATGGGCCGGAATAACTTTAAACGTAGAGACACTCAGGTCGCCCGAAAGACTGAAGCCCCCCGCGCCCCCGCCGCCGCCGATACTTTGGGCCAAAATCCCCACAGAGCCCAGACCCTGGGTGACAATGTACTTGGCGGTCTCCCCCGGCGCCAAACTCTCCGTCACCGTCACGGCATCCCCATTGCCGCCACCCGCGCCGTCCACTCCCGTGGCTCCCAGGGCAAGCCCCATGGAAAGCGACTTCTCCGACACGCTGAACGAAGCGGAACCGGTAATTTTGGTCCCCCCCGTACCGCCGCCGCCGCCCACGCTCTGGGCCAAAATCCCGGCCGCGTAATCTCCGGTGGTAAAAATGTTGCTGCTGTTTTCCACCAGGACCGCCCCGGCATTGCCGGCGCCCCCCGCTTTGCAGCCCAGGTTCAGGAGGGGAACATCAGCCAAAGAGGTGGCGCCGGCACCGAGGGACCCCGACAGGCTCAGGCTGATGCCGCCGTTGCCGCCGCCCCCGCCGATACTCTGGGCCAGGATACCGGTGGAATAATCCCCCGACGTCGTGATCAGAGAGCCGGTAGAGTGGACTTTGACCGCCACACCGGTGGTGGGGTCATTCAGGCTGTCACCCCCTTTTTCGCCATTGCCGCCCACGGACAGACTGAGGTTCGAGACACCAATTACAGGAATACCGGTGCCCGCCGCGGCGGTCAACGCCACAGAAACCGCGCCGTTGCCGCCGCCGCCGCCGATGCTTTGGGCCAGGATGCCCTGGGAGTAATTCCCCTGGGTGCTGATATTACTGCTGCTGTTTACCTCCACCAGGCCGCTGGTATTGCCGGTACCCCCACTGCCGCCCACCGATACCGCCAGCGCCAAATCCACCTTCGAATCCACGGCCAGCGACACCGCGCCGCTCCAGCCGCCGTTGCCGCCGCCACCCCCCAGGCTTTGGGCAAAGATACCCTTCGAACCATACCCCACCGTGGTGATCTGCGCCCCATTACTGGCAACGTGTACCTGACCTGCCGTGCCACCCGCACCACCCCTGCCACCCAGGCTCACCGCCACGCCCAAGCTCACCGGGATTTCCGGGATGACGCCCAGGGCCAGGGAACCGCTGACGCTGAAACCGCCGTTGCCGCCGCCGCCCCCCACGCTTTGGGCCAGGATGCCGTCCGAGAAGGCCCCTTGGGTGGAGATGCTGCTGTTGCTGGCGAGGTTAATGACGCCGCCGTTACCGCCGACATTGCCGTTGCCGCCCAAACTGACGCTTTCGCTGCCGATGATGCTCCCATTCCCAGCCAGACTGAAGCCGCCGTTGCCCCCGCCGCCCCCGACGCTTTGCGCCAGAACGCCGGCGGCATTAATACCGGAGGTGATGATGGCTCCGGAAGTACTGACGCTCACATTGCCGCCATTACCGCCGCTGCCGCCGCTGCCGCCTAAACTAAACGACGTTCCCGCGCCAATTTCCACCGCGCCGGCGATGCTGAAGCCGCCGTTGCCGCCACCGCCCCCCACGCTTTGCGCCAGAATGCCGGTGGCGCTATTACCGGTGGTGATGATGTTTCCGGAATTATTCACGGTGACATCGAGGCCATTGCCGGCGCTACCGCCGCCGCCGCCTATGCTGACCGAATATGCCCCGACAATGTCCAGCGCGCTGGTGATGCTGGAGCCGCCGTTGCCACCGCCGCCCCCCACGCTCTGGGCCAGGATGCCCTGGGAGTTATCACCTTGCGTGTAGATGGTGTTGGCATTATTAACGGTGACCTTATTACCACTGCCGCTGGTGCCGCCCGATCCACCCACACTGACAGCGACAGAAGCCACGCCGCCGCTGGCAGAAACGCTCAAGCCCCCGTTGCCGCCCCCGCCGCCGACGCTCTGCGCCAGGATCCCCTGGGAGTTTTCCCCTTGCGTATGTATTTGACCGCTGTTGGTTACCGTGACCTCACCACTGGAGCCGCCCGTGCCCCCAGAGCCGCCCACGGATACCGTGGGGGTGATATTGCCGGTAATCGCGCCGGCAACGCTTAAGCCGCCGTTGCCGCCGCCGCCGCCCACGCTTTGGGCAAAGATGCCGCCAGCATTATCCCCGGAGGTGCTAATGGCTCCGGTATTGCTGACGCTCACCTTACCGCCGGTGCCGCCGCTGCCGCCGCTGCCCCCCACCGCGACCCCCACGTCGCCCACCGCGACCGCCGCGGACACCGTGGCCCCGGCGGAGCCGCCGCCGCCGCCGATACTCTGGGCCAGGAGGCCAACGGAGTTAATGCCCTGGGTGGTGATATTGCTGCCATTAGTCACCGAGACTTCATTACCCGCGCCGCCGCTGCCGCCCGAGCCACCCACAGCCACGTTGACCGAGTACGTGCCGATGGAAGTATTGGCCGCGACACTGAAGCCGCCGTCACCGCCGCCCCCGCCGATGCTCTGGGCCATGATGCCAAAAGAATGATCCCCGGTGGTGAGGAGGTTGCCGGTGTCGGACACCACGGTCACCGCCCCGCCATTGCCCCCCGCGCCGCCGGCGCCGCCCACAGACACAGCAATTTGGTAACCGACAGCCGCGATGCCGGAGGTGTCGGCCACACTGTAGCCGCCGTCACCGCCGCCGCCGCCCACACTTTGGGCAAAAATGCCGTGGGCATAGGCTCCCTGGGTGGTGACGTCGGCAAAATTTTGCACGGTCACGCCCCCAGCACTGCCGCCGCCACCCCCCGTGCCGCCGATGGCCACGGACGCCGAGGTCACCTGACCCGCCACCGTCACCGCCACGGCACCGCCGCCGTGGCCGCCGCCGCCGCCGACGCTCTGGGCCAGGATCCCAGGGGAGCTATTGCCGGCAGTAGTGATATTGCCCCCGTCGTTGTTGATCACGGTGACGTTGTTGCCCGCACCGCCTTGAGCGGCCGAGCCGCCGATTGCGACGCTTCCCAGGATACCAACGGCTACTGCGCCGCCACCGTTGCCGCCGCCACCACCCACGCTCTGGGCAAAAATACCGCTGGCATTCGCCTCGGAAGTGGAGAGCGCACCGCGGTTAGTGACCGTGACCGCGCCGCCGTCGCCGCCGCCGCCGCCACTGCCGCCAAGGGAGACCAGCCCCAGCGAAGAGCCGCCGCTGCCGCCGCCGCCCCCCACGCTCTGGGCCAAGATGGCGTTAGAGGTGCTGGTAATGGCGCCACTGTTGATGACGGTGACACCGCTGCCATAACTGGTGGAACTGCCGCTGCCCCCAATGGAAACCAGTCCGGTGGAGTTGCCGCCGTCACCGCCGCCGCCGCCCACACTCTGGGCAAAGATGCCCCGGGAGGAAGCCCCGCTGACTTGAATGACGCCGCTGTTGTTAACCGTGACGACGCCACCGTTACCGCCGGAGCTGCCCGACCCTCCCAAGCTGACAATGGCCACGCCGCCCCCGCCGGCCCCGCCGCCGCCGCCGATACTTTGGGCCACGATGGCATCAGCATACGCGCCTTTGGTCGTGATGGCCCCGCTGTTCGTCACTATGACCGTACCGCCGCTACCCGCGCTCTGGCCGCTGGCGCCAAACGCGACGATGCCGCCCGCGCCGCCGCTGCTGCCGGCGAAACCGCCGACACTCTGGGCAAAAATGCCGCGAGATTCTTCACCAGAAGTGGTGATGGTACCAGTGCTGATGACCTCCACCCTGCCCCCGGGACCGCTGCCCAGAGAGGCGCCGCCCTGGCCAAATGCGCCTACTCCGGTACCACCATCACCGCCGGCGCCTCCCAAACTTTGGGCGGCGATACCTTGAGCCTGCGCGCCGGAGGTGCTGATATTGCTGGAGCTGGTGACGGTCACCGCCCCCGCGGTTCCCCCAACGCCGCCATCACCACCTATGCCAGCAATGCCAAAGGCGTCTCCTCCTTTACCGCCCGCACCGGCTTGACTGAGGGCAAAGATGCCGTTGGCGTTGTCGCCGTTGGTGATAATGCCGCCAGTGCTGGTGAGCGTCACATTACCGCTGTTGCCGCCGTTGCCGCCATTGCCGCCTTCCCCATAGGCACCGTCACCAACGCCTCCGGCACCGCCAGCGCCCCCCATACTTACGGCAAAGATGCCGTTGGCCTTTTCACCCTGGGTAGTGATGGCGCTGCTGCTGGTGAGCGTCACCGCCCCGCCGTTGCCGCCGGCACCGCCGTCACCTCCTAGGCCATATATACCGTAACTTCCCCCCCCATTACCACCGTTGCCCCCTTGACTTACGGCCAGGATGCCGTGCGCCTGGGAGCCGGAAGTGTTGATGAGGCCGGTGCTGGTGAGCGTCAGCGTCCCGCCATTGGCCCCGGCGCCGCCGTTGCCACCACTTCCCGCTACATAGGCAGCGCCCCCATTTCCGCCGTTGCCCCCGGAGCTTTGCACCAAAATGCCCGCCGCGCTGCCGCCCTGGGTGGTGATGGCGTGACTGCCGCCATCATAGTTGACCGTCAAATTCTGGCCCAGGGCTCCATTGCCGCCCGCGGCGTAGCTGGCGCCGTTGCTACCGTTTGCCCCCTGATGCTGCATGCTTATGCCGGCCACGCCGTTGTCGGGGGTGATATCCGTGGTCAGGCTATTGACGTAGAGGTTTAAAATCGGGGGGGTCAGAAAATCGATGCCGCTGGCAATGCCCAAATGCTGATCACCCGTGCAGGTGGCGGTGTCGCCGTTGATCACCGGCGGGTCCGGCCGGGCCGCGGCCAGGCGCGGCGCCGCCATCACCAGGACGCTGGCGGCCAGAGCCCCAAAGATCAAAGCGTATAGTATACTGCACTTGCAGAGACGGACGCGGAGCCACCTGCCGCTGGGCGCACCTTGGTCCTCCTGGTGCCAGCAACCGGGTATTACTGCAGGTGTCTCCTCAAATTGAGGCATTGTCGCTGGCGACATGAAGTCCAGATGATCTTGCGTCCGCTCATTGATCAGCATATTATCCCCATCGGTGAATTGCGCCAGGTGCTTAACCCCGAACTAAAGTTTCGAAACTTTTTGCTCCCAGTAATATGTTTCTGACACCACCAGGGAACGGGTAAAAACAATCCCGAGGTACCGCGCAATACAACAGATTTTACGATCATTCCCGCCACATTCCTTCAGAATAATACATTCAAAATCTTCAACAAGTTCCTGCGGGGGGCGACAACTTCGGCGGATCAACGCCCCAGTAGCAATCCCGCCCGGCGCGCCTGCCAAAGGCAGCAGTACCAGTTTCCACTAGTTAACAGCCAGCCCTGACAATTTCCTGACAATGAGGGGTGGGGGAGATAAAAAAATCGGTCGGCGGAAAAAGATTGCTGGGGATAAGTGAGGCGGCAGATAACGGCGGGTCAGGCGATGCGCGGAGTTTAGGCGTTTCTTCCCGGAGGAAAAGAGGATGCCGGGGCCGCGGCGATTGCCTCGATCAGTTCGGCGATCTCAGTCTCGGAATAGTCCTCGGCCCTGAGCAGTTCGGCGAAACGGTTCAAGGTGCGGCGGGCACGGATGGCGGAACCACGGCCGTGCAACCGGTAAAGAAGAGCCCACAGGGCGTCGTTGAGGGGGTCCGCGCCCAAGGCCTTTGCGGCGAACTCGATAGCCGGGTGCAGGCGGTCGGCCCCGGCCAGTTGCTCGCACCAGGTCAGGGCCATCTGTGCCAGGGTTCTGGCCAGGATATCCCGGAAGGCGCGAACCCGGTCTTCTCCGGTGATCCCGGGCGCGAATCCCCCCCGCCACAGAGCGTAGGCCTTGGCGAAGGCGTTGCCGGCCTGCCAGAACTCCTGCATACGGGAGTGTTCCAGGCCGCGGTCGGCCGCTTCGAGGAAATCAAGGGCGTCGACCCGGCAATGGGCCAGCCAGATCATCCCCTTGTCCCGGTGGAGGTGGCAATTGGCCGTTTCTTCCGGCAAGACCCCGGCCAGGGTCTTGCGCAGACGCGACATCATGGTGTCGAACTTTGCTTTTGCGGAAGCCTGCGGGCTGTCCGGCCAGAAATGGAGCTGGATGCTCTCCTGGGCCATTTTTAGGCCGGGCGAGGCCAGGAGCAGACACAAAAGCTCCCGCTGCGCCGGGGTCAGATCCTCGGCATCGAGAAGAGGGTCGCCACGGTATAGAATGGCAAAACCGCCCAGGGCGCGGAACTCGATGCGGGGGATAGCGGCGCCGTCCTCCTGAAGTGCGACCTCGATCCGTTCGGCGGCCAGGGCGCGGGCGTAGCCGGGTTCGATCCCCCGGGCCACGGCGAATCCGAGGACCGCCTGGATGGCCTGGGGCGTCCAGGCCCAGAAATGCCGGTAGGCGTTTTTGCGCATCAGGATCAGCCCGGCCTCGATGTCCCGGCGGGCCTGCTGGTGGTCTGCGCGGTCCAGGTGGACTTGGCCCCGGTGCAGGAGGCCGCAGGCTTCGAGATAGTCGGTGGGCATGCGCCTGGCATGGTCGATCCCTTCCGTCAACAAGGCGACGGCCCGGTCGTGGCGGCCGCAAAGCCCATGGGTCAGGCCAACCAGCAGTTTGTTCAGGGTGACGAAGTACAGCCCGCCGGCCTGTTCCCGCAGGCGCTCCGACTCCGCCGCCGCCTCCAAGGCCGGACCGGATTGTCCGCACAGGGCCAGGACCACGGCCTGAAGCTGCAAGACCAGGCTGTGCAGGTGCGAACTGAGCGGGGGATCCAGGGCCAGGGCCTGGGCGGCGAGACCCAGGGCGTCCTCGAAACGCCCCTGGTTGATGGCGATGTCCATTTCCCAAACATAACAGAAAGGACCGGCTATGGACTGAGAAACCAGGGCGTTGCCGATGTCGGCGACCAGCTGGTTTCTCTGGTCGAAGTAATTTCCGAAGTCACCGTCATGAAAGAGAAAATTGAACAGCATCATCCGGATGGTGAGGCGGTTGAAAGTGCCTACCTCGGGACGATGGATAATGGCCGCGGCCTGCTCTAGCCAGAGCCGGGCCAGCGAGAGCTGGCCGGCGAAAATCCGGATATATCCCATGACCATGAGTAAGGCCGCCTCGAAATTGACCAGCTGCTCTTGCCTGGCCAGATTCAGGGCCAGCCTGGCATAGCGAGTTGCCGTATCGGTATCGGCCAGAAAGATTAAGTGGCCCGTGGCCAGACTGCGGGCAAGCAGAATCGTGGTGGAGGCGTCGAAGGTTTTCGATGTCCGTGAGAAGAGGCGTTCCGCTCTTGCGAGCAGTTTCTCGCCCTCCCGGTAATGTCCGGTGGTGGTGATGTGGATGGAGATGATATGAGCCAGGCAGAGCAGTTCGCCATGCTCGTCGCGCCTGGCGGTAAAGACCGCCAAAGCTTTGTTGAGCAGAGGCAGGGCCCGGGCCGGCGCAAAATCCAGATGGGCCAGGGCCAGAAAGAAGGAGGCCCAGCCCAGCCGGGCCAGGTCCGGTTCCGGCACTTCGCCCAGGATCGCGGCCAGACTGGCGGTCTGATTGGCTGCCAGCATGGCCGCGCCGCTCTTTTGCAGGACCGCTTCCATGGCCTCGTAGTCCCCGGCCCGCAGTTGGTAGCGTATGGCCCGGGACGGATCGCCTTGCTGGCAGAAAAATTGCCCGGCCTGCCGGTAGATCCACCGGATGGTCTCGGGCGGCAATTCGTCCTTGGCCTTTTCCCGCAGAAACTCCTGGAAAAGATGATGCAGGGAAAATATCGTGGAGTCCGGATCGAGGTGGCGGATGAAGACGTTACGCTCGGCGAGCATGCCCAAATCGACGCCGATCCCGGGCGCCTCGGTCAAGGTTCGCGCCAGCGCGACCGGGATCTCCTCTAGCAGGGAAAGGATCAACAGCGGCCCATGCAGTCGCGGTTCCAGCAAGGCGAAAATCTCCCGGCGGAAATACTCGAGGATATCCGGAGACTCCATCCCGGCCTGTTCAATGGGAGGAGACAGGCCGGGCCCCTGCATCATCCGCAGCCCATGCAGGAGAATCCCCATAACCCAGCCTTCCGTGTTCGAGGAAATCTCCTGAATGGCCGCATGAGATATGGGACGTTGAAAAACCCGATGAAAAAATTCGGCGACTTCATTTTCGTTCATCGCCAGTTCCCTGTTGCCGAACCTGATCGGCGCGCGCCCGCCGGGGGAAGATCGCCAAACGGCCAGGGGCAGAGGTTCGCGCGCGGAGAGGATGAAATGGAGCCTTGGGGGGGCGTTTTCGACCAGGTAGTTGAGAATGAACCGGCTGGCTTCGTGTGGAAGCAAATGATGCAGGTCGTCAAAAACCATATACAGGTCGTATTTCAGGCAGGACGAAAGATCGCGCAGCAAGAGATCGATTCGTTTGGGCAAATCGAAAGGGGCGACATCTCCACCGGTCAGACGGCTTTCGCCGGCCGCCGACGGGCATTCCGGTAACAGACCCGCGATGCAGGCCTGGATGGCGACGAGGAAAAAGGCCGGGTCCGCGTCTTCCGGACCGACCTGGCACCAGACCGAGGCGACCCCGAGGCGATCTAGGAACTGCTTGATGACGGTGGTTTTGCCCTGCCCGGCCTGGGCTTCCAGGACGATGGTGGGTTTCCGGGAGCCGCATCGGCGCAGGAGTTCGGCGACAATGCGCTCCCGGAAGAGGAAGCGGGGGGTGTCTACCTGGGGCGGGTAAAACTTATCGGCCCTGATATGCAAGCTGAACCCTCATGAAGAAGTATTACTGGGAGCAAAAAGTTTCGAAACTTTTTGCTCCCCGCCAGACGCGGTTTGGTCGCGCTATTGGCGCGACCGTATTTATAATTGGGAGTACGAAAATTAGGTTAAAATTAAAGATCAATATAAAATATATTTTCCCTGCGGCCCTTGATTTTTCATTTTTTCGGCGCACAAACGCGTGATAGATTTTGATAGAAACAAATTTTCGAAATTTTCCAAAAATTTTCAAAATTATGAAAATTTCAGTTCTTGCGATTTTTCCAGTATGCTCATAAAATCAAGGATACCGTGGTTTTCGCCGGCATAGCTCAGTGGTAGAGCAGCTGATTCGTAATCAGCAGGTCCGGGGTTCAAGTCCCCGTGCCGGCTCCAGGAAATCGAGGGAGTCTCGATTCCGGCAACTGGCGGGGACTCGACGCTACGGCCATTGTCAACAATGTCCTGCCCCGGGTGCAGAATGACTCCATCATTATCTTCCACGACCGCGACGAAAAGGATCAGGCCGACCGCCGCCCCACAGTGGCGGTCTTAAAGGTCATCCTGCCGGCGCTGCGGGCCGGGGGATCTCAGTTGGTGACTGTCTCCGAGCTGATCAACCCCGGAGAGCCCTGAGATAGCGGGTTCCATCCCAACGGGACTTGTGTTCTGTGAGGTTCTGACCAGAGTCACCTCCTCATCCTCGAATATTTTCCCGGCCCATCCGGAAATCGACTTGTTTTGGGGCCCTCGACTTCTGCCTGCCCCATCCGGCCAAGATACCCGGGCATACCCACGTTGCTGGGTTTGTACCAGTCATAACTTGACTCTCATTGGGGCAAGCAGGAGTTATTTGGCTTTTTCTACGGATCCTATTTCCAGGTATTTCTTCATAATATATCCGCTCAGCTTATCGCTGATCTGCCGGTGCACTGAGGCGGAGGGGTGAAAATCATAGCGGCTGGCCCGGAATTGGCTTTCGGTGAAGTCCATAGAGAGAGGGGAAACATCGAAATAAGGTATTTTATCGCGTTTAAAATTATTGATAATATGCCGGAATTGAGAGCCATCCTGTCCCAAGGTAGGTATGCTCAAAACCAAATATTGATAACCATCAGCAGCGGCTATCTTTTTAAAATCAATTATATAACGGTAAGATTCGTCAATCCACTCCGGCATCTTCCCCTGCATCAATTGGACTTCGGGCTGCTTTTTCTCCATGATTCTTGCCAGAACATCTCTGATCACATAACTGAGATGTAAATTTCTTAAGATAAGTTTGATGGTCGGAAACTTATTGACGATTTTGGAGGGGCCGCCAAAGGTGTTATACCCCCATTTATCTACCCCGGGAGTACGGTCCAGGTAAAAATCGTTGATGATAATGCCCATGACCACCAAATCGGGACTGACTTCCGGAACCCGGTATTTCAAGGTGGCGACCATTTCTTTGACGCTATACGAGGACTCCGCGAAATTGAAAACCTTGACCCGATAGCGGTCTTGGAGACGATTCAAATTTGCCTGCACCACTTCGGCATAAGTGTCCTTGGTAGCCACGCCGACACCAAAGGTGACCGAATCGCCAATAAAGGCAATGCGGTACTCGTTCGGACTTTTAGGGGGATATTTTTCTCCCGGGTTCAAGGACCTCAGGCCCAGTTCATCCGTATTGATGTAGATATTTCCATGGGCCCGGACATTGGCCAGATCCGGCTTCAGGACATAAGGGATTTCTTTGCTCTTAGCGTAAGGCATGTAGATGGGATCATACAGATACATCTCGGAGTATCCCCAGACGCGCACCAATACTTCCAGGCAGATTATTATTGCCAGTACACATAATAAAAATTTGCCAATCCGAGCCATGGCTAAGCTCCCGCGAGTGGGGACCACTTCGGCCGCTTGTCTCGGATAGTGGAGGCCCCATTGCGATTGTCGAATTAAGAAGTTTCTGACGTATGTCCGATGAATTCCCGAAAAGCTTTAACTTTACAGCGACGTCCAATGGCATATTCCTAAAAACAGGGTATAATCTACAGTTTCATGGAAATTTTTGCTATCTTTTCTTTTAATGAAAGGAATCGGCTTCAAGAACGAACACCTTGGGAGTTTCCTTACAACATCTGAGCCCCAAAACCATTTTGTAATGAGAAGGCTAAGGTTACCGCATAATTCCGGTTAATACGACAGTGGGAATCGCCGGAGACAGACAAGGTAAGGTCCAAAGCGCTGTGATTAATAAGAGGTATCAATATAGCGGACTTCCTTGCAGCAAATACAAAAAGACTTGGGGCGGTGAGGCCGGGCCTGGAATCCCAGCACCGTGAGGGAATGGGGTTTGAAAGTAGTCAGGGATTCCCTGGCAGCAAAATCAAGGACTCACCGATTGTCGGTTTGTCGCCATTGGGCATAATGTGGCCTTGAAAGGCAAGAAAGCAGTGATCAATTGTTTCTGGAGACCAGAATCAGGGATTCCCTGATATGAAAACCAAGGGCTCACCGATTGTGGACTTTAGCCCTTTGCGTTAAGTTTGGCTCAAATAATAGGAAAATGACGATGACAGATAGATATTTCCCCAGGAACAAGAGCAGATCAACCCATTATTGGAGGCGTGTTGGCGCGCCCGCGACCATGGAGACAGGGCTGCAGAGGCAAGAGTGGCCCCGCCCTGTCCCCCCGCCGGCGTCACCATGCCTCGGGCGGAAGTAAAAATGTATGATGACCCGCTAGATACTGAAAAATTGTATTCTCCCCGAGCCCAGCGCATCTTCGCCAACATTTATGACAACCTCATGCTGTTTCCGGGAGAAGCGCCGGTTAAAAGTGTCCTGATCTGCTCCGCGGATCAGGGAGAAGGCGCCAGCACCGTGGCCCTGGGCCTGGCCTTGGCCGCAGCCGGGAAACAAAACCGCCCGATCCTGCTCATCGATGGCAATTTCCACCACCCCTGTATCTGCCGGGCCTTAAGGCTTACGGACCTCTATGGCCTGGGAGAGATGATCGGGGGACGGGTGGAGGCCCCGAAGGCAGTGATCCAAAGGGGCGCCCCCGGCCTCTTCGCCATGGGACCCGGAATCATCCCCCCCAATCATTTAACAGACCTGGAGTTCCCCAAATTCAAAAACATGTTGAACCGGCTGACAGGGGATTATGCCCTGGTGATCGTAGACGGTCCTGCGGTCAATATGTATCCGGAATCGGTTTTCTATGGGGCGCAAGTGGATCAGGTCATCATGGTGGTCTATTCGGGGGTGACGCGGGTGCCGGTGGTGTCCCAGGCCCTTTCCAAATTGACGGCCGGCGGTTGCAAGAAGATTGATCTCCTGCTTAACCGCAGGATTTTCCCAATACCCAATTGGATTTATAAGAAATTGTAAAATGAGACCTTAAATGAAAACGAATCCTGAAACTGCGGTCATGCTGGTGGGTGGCATAGCCAATTTCAATGGCTTTTCCATCTCGCTTTGCCCCAAGGCCTTTTTGCCCATTGCCAACCGCCCCCTTTATCATTATCTCGAGACGGCCTTCGCGGCGGTGGGGGTGAAACGGATCATTTTTTGCGTCAAACCCGAAGTCGCTGAGTTAGTCAGGAACCGTTTGGCCTCACATCATCCGGAGATGGAATATCAGGTGCGGGAAACCCAGTTCGGCACTGCCGGCTCCTTGCGGGAAGTGGAGGACTCCCTGCAGGGATTACCCTTCTGGCTGGCCAATGGTGAATTGCTGCTGGACCTTAACCTGGCTTCGCTGTTGAGCTTCCACCAGGAACAGGAAGTGCCGGCGACCGTGGCGGTCTTGCCGGTCTTGGAGGCGGCCTGGGAAAAGGAGCGGGTGGAGCTGGACGCCCAAAAAGAAGTTAAGGTCATTCACCGCATTCACCCGGCCCAGGAGCGCCGCAGCATGATGCGGCCTGCGGGCTTGTATCTGTTTGAGCCGGAAGTTCTGGAATATATCCCCCAAAACAGTTACTTCGACCTCAAAGAGCAGCTTTTCCCCCTCCTCTATGAAAAGGGCGGCGCCGCGGTGACCTGGGAAATTTCCGGCTATTCCCGCACTATTTCCAGCCTGGACGATTACTTTTTCGCCAACCTGGACGTGTTATTGGGCCGAGTGGATTTTGTCAATGCCACGAATGGCAAGAACGGGCAAAATCCCCCCCGACTCGACCCCTCAGTCAAGCTTTATCCACCTTATGTGATGCGGCCGGGCACCACGATCGGCTCGGAGGCGCTGATCCTCGGTCCCACCGCGATCGGCCAGGGGTGTGAAATTGAGCAGAACTGCATCATCAACGAATGCATCATCCTGGACCAGGCCAAGATCGGCCAGGGCACCTACTTGAGCCGCTGCATCGTCGGTGAGGGCACCCAGGTCGGCAAAGGTTCGATCCTCTATGAGACGGCGCTGCATAAAGGCGCGAACGGCGCCGGGGAGACCCAGGTGCTCCGCCTCCGGGAACCGGCCCACCGCGACTGCCAAGCCGCGGCGAAGCACCAGGAATGGCAGACCCCCGCCGGACCTTTTTACCTGAAGATTAAGAGATGGCTGGATGTTTTCCTCTCCAGCCTGTTCCTGGTCATCGCCGCACCCTTTATGTTAATCATCGCCCTGGCCATAAAACTGGACTCTCCCGGTCCCATCATCTTCCGCCAGGAACGCTCCGGCCTCAAAGGACGCCAGTTTACCCTGTTCAAGTTCCGTTCCATGGTGGAAAACGCCGAGGAAGAAAAGCTGCAACTGATGGAGATGAACGAAGTGGACGGGCCGATGTTCAAGATCACGCAAGATCCCCGCATTACCAGGGTGGGTAAATTTCTCCGGGACACCAATCTGGATGAACTGCCCCAACTTTTGAATATTTTGCAGGGGGACATGAGCCTGGTGGGGCCCCGTCCCCTTTCCTTTGATGAGATGAGCTACAACCCGCGGTGGCGGGATGCCCGCCTGGCGGTCAGACCGGGGATGACCGGTCTCTGGCAGGTGGAGGCGCATACCAAGCTGGAATTCAACGAGTGGCTTCGCCAAGACCTGGACTATGTCCATAATGTCTCTCTGGGCATGGACCTGAAGATTTTATACCGGACCTTGAAAAAGGCTTTCTTGGACTTAATCCATACCCTGACGAGAAGACGGAAATGAAAACCTTTCGTTTTTTACTGGTGGTTTTGGCTTTGGGGTTGCTGTCGGTGTTGGCCTGTGCGCCCGGCGGCAAAGGGACCGGGGTGCGGCAAGTGGCGTTTCCCGAGATGGTGCCTCTCCCTCCGGGTCCCATTAAAGCGGAGCAATACCGGGTAAATAAGGGAGACACCTTGAGCATCAGCTTTCCCTTGAATACCGAGTTGGAAGTGAAGTCGGCCCTGGTACGCCCGGACGGTAAAATCGATCTCCCCTTGATTGGGGAGGTGCTCGTTTTTGGGCTGACCATTCCGGAAATTCAAGAGGCCATCAGTAAGAAATATAAAGAGTTCATTGCCAAAACCAAATACAGCCAGGTGTTAAAGGGGGGGGATTACTTCGATATCCGGTTTGTTTATAACCCCGAGCTGAACATCGGCGTGCGCATCGGCGCGGACGGCAATATCAACCTGCCTCTAGTGGGGGTGGTCCCGGCTGCGGGCAAGACCCCCCTGGAATTGCGGGAGGAGCTGAAGCAAAGATACTCCAAGGACATCCGCAAACCGGACATCGCGGTCCTGGTCGGGGTCACCCCCGGGACCTACCCCTATGACATGGCCACGAAAAAGATTCATGACGAACCCCAGTACATTAACGTGGCCCTGGTGAAGAGCGCCGGGCAATGGGTCTTTGTGGGCGGAGAAGTGACCCAGGCCAAAGCCATCCCCTATGAAGGCCACCTCACCGTTCTGCAGGCGATTATGGCCGCGGGCAGCACCAAAGACACCGCGGATCTCTCCCGGGTGGTGGTGCTGCGTCGGGGCCAGTTCGAACAGGCTGAATGGTTCCTGACCGACCTGGCCTCTCCTCCTGAAGGCAAAAGCATGAAGAATGACGTGATCCTGAAGGCCGGCGACGTCGTCCTGGTGCCCATGACCGGCATCGCCAAGCTCAACCTCTGGGTGAAACAATACATCCGGGACGTGCTCCCCATTCAGACCCAAGGTACGGTGGGCACTTATTGGACCTCACAATTTGGTGGCATCATTCCTTGACCGTTTGTCACCAGGAAAGATCTAAATGTTAAACAAAATCCTCATCAACGGCGCCGTTCTCCTGGCCTTGCTGCTAAGCCCGGCCTGGGGTGAAGATTTGCTGCCGGCAGGGGTGAAAAATACCGTGCAGGAGGACTTCGGGATAGTCGCTCTATCGGGAGATTATGGCCTGGGCAATGTCACCCCCGTCGAAGTGGTGGGCAAGGGGGAGCGCCGGGAAGTGCGCATCTTTCGGTCCCCAGAACTCCATCTCTACCGGAAGCACGCCAGCATGCAAGTCCTGCTGGGCGATGTCAAGCAGGTTTACGTCTGGGTGGAGACGCCGCCGGTGCAGGGCCATTGGCATTTGACCGTGGACCTGCTCTATCAGGACGGCACCCGCCGTCAACTGTACAGCCGCAATTTGAACCCGGGCGTCCGGGACTACATAGATGTTGAGCCGCACACGCGCTTGGATTGTCAGATCTATTCCAAGACCACGGCCATAAAATTAAACCGGCAGTTTATTTTAAATGTCAGCCCGCAGGAATTTTGGGCCCGCTGGCCCGAGTTTTTGCCCGTTCCCTATAGGACCATGTTTGAATAACGGGTTCGCGGGCGAGAAACAGAGCCGCGGCAAGGAGATAAGGATGAAGGCGCAAACCACAGGACGGATCCTGCTTTATAGCTTATGCCGGCGAGCGGATCTGATCATCTTGATCAACGTCGTCATTCTGGGGACCATCCTGGTGGGAAGCTGGCTCTGGCCCCCGGTCTACCAGGCCTCCAGCAGTGTGGCGATCTTGGGGCGGACTTACCCCGACTTGCTGACACCTACCCAAAGAGGTGCGGCGGCAGGCAATTTGATGATCAACCCCAAAGAAGAACTTAACACCGAAATGGAGATCATCCGCAGCCGCCCGGTCCTGGAAAGAGTGGTCAAGGAACTGAAGCTGGATCAGCCCCAAAAGGTGGCTGATGAAGGGCTGGCCGGAGCCATTCGTAACAGTCTGCGGGCCGTGATGCACGGGGTACGAGACTTGAGCAGGCAAATCGGCCTGTCCCGCATTCAAACCCCGGAAGAGAATTTCGAAGCCACGGTCAGCGCACTGCATACCGACCTCATCGTCGATCCGGCCAGCGACTCCCAGATCATCTTTATCCGGTATCGCAGCCGCGACCCGGTTCTGGCCAGCAAGGTGGTGAACAAGGTGGCGGAAGAATACCAGCATCAGCACCTGGCCATCAATATCAACCGGGCGGAGAGTTCTTTTTACGCCGAGCAGATCGCCGGGGTGGAAAAGGACCTGAAGGGGCTGCAGGGGCAGCTCATGGACCTGAAGAAAGGCTCCGGGATCGTCTCTTTTTCCGAACAGAGCAAAGCCCTCCTGAAAAAAATGGAGACCTACGACAATAGCCTGACCAATGTGCAAAAGGAGATTATCCGCATCCGCTCAAAGGTGGATAAAATTCACAATCTGCGCAAATCCCGGCCCAATCTGCTGATCCCTCTCCCGGAAATGGTCCAGGACCCCCAACTGGCGGACCTGGAAAACAAACTGGTGAACCTGACCTTCGCCATGAAGACCGTGTTGCAGCGCTACACTCCGGAAAGCCGCCAGGCCCAGACGGCCCGGGAGCAGATAGGCCAGCTCAAGATGCAGATCCGCAACCAGGTCGATACCCTGCAAGAGCGGGAACTGGCCAAACTGCGGGAGCTCCAGGCTGAAGAGCAGGCCATCGGCCAGACCATGAAGGGCTTGAAAGAAGAAATGTCCCAATTACCCACCACCGAGATGGGTTTAAGCAACCTGGAACGGGAAATTGATACCAAGCAGGGCATCATGTCCATCTTGATGAAAAAATACCAGGACAGCCTGCTGGCCAAAAGCGCCGACACCCGTCTGGAGAACGCCAAGATTTTGAGCCTGGCTGCAGTGCCCCAGAAGCCTTATTTCCCCAGACCGGGCCTCAACCTGGCCCTGGGCTTGGTGCTGGCCCTGGTGGTCAGCATCAGCACGGCCTTCTTCCTGGAATACTGGGACGACTCTTTGAAATATCCCGAGGATGTGGATCGCTATTTTGAGGAAGAAAAACTAAAGGTTTTAGCTTCCA
>JAKAGH010000290.1 GCA_021817645.1 Deltaproteobacteria bacterium | reverse complement strand
CCGGCTTCGCGGTAGTCACTGCTAAATTCCGGGTGGGGGAGAACCTGGAGACCAGCCTTTTTAAGGTCTACAACCAGGTCTGGTCCAATATCGACCAGGTGCCTTCCGGGGTGGCGGGCTGGGTGGTCAAGCCCATGAACATCAACGACGTGCCCATTGTCACCCTGACCCTGCATAGCGACCGCGCCGACGATTACGAACTCAGGCGGGTGGCGGATGAACTCCTGCACCGCCTGCAAAGCATCCCGGACACGGCCCGCTCCTACGTGGTCGCGGGGCGCAAGCGCCAGGTGCGGGTGGTGGCGGACCCGGCCAAGCTCGCGGGCCACGGCCTGGACCTGGCCGCTGTAGCCCAGGCTATTGAGGTGAGCAACGTCAATGTGCCCGCGGGCCACTTCTCCCGCCAGGATAAGGAATACCTGGTGGAGGCCGGTCCGTTCCTTAAGTCCGCGGACGAAGTGGCTAACCTCTTGGTAGGGCTCCACCAGGGGAAGCCGGTCTACCTCCGGGACGTGGCCCAAATTATAGATGGCCCCGAAGAGCCGGTGGCACTCAGCCGCATCGCCTTCGGCCCCGCCGCGGAAATGGAGTCCGGCCGCCATCGGGGGGAATTTCAGCCCGCGGTGACCATGGCCTTTGCCAAGCGCCTGGGCACCAACGCGGTGACCGTGGCCGCGAGTCTGCTGGCGCGGGTCAAGGAGCTGCAAAAGGAGATCATCCCCCCGAATATCCACATCCAGGTCACCCGGGACTACGGCCAGACCGCCAATGAGAAGGTGAACGAACTTATCCGGGAACTCCTCATTGCGGTGCTGTCCATCACCGTGCTGCTGACGCTCTTTCTGGGGTGGCGGGAGGCCCTCATCGTCGCCCTGGCCGTGCCCCTGACCCTGGCCATCACCCTGATGGGCAACATGCTCTTCGGCTACACCATCAACCGGGTGACGCTCTTTGCCCTGATCCTCTCCCTGGGCCTACTGGTGGACGACCCCATTATCGACGTGGAGAACATCCACCGCCACTTCCAGCTGCGGCAGCACCCGCCGCTGGAAGCCACCCTGGTGGCCGTGGACGAAGTGCGGAGCCCCACGATCCTGGCCACTTTCACGGTGATCATCAGCTTCCTGCCCATGTTCTTCGTCACCGGCATGATGGGGCCCTACATGCGCCCCATGCCCCTGAACGTGCCCCTGGCCATGCTCATGAGTCTGGCCATCGCCTTCACCGTCACCCCCTGGGCCACTTATCACTTTCTCAAAAAGGAATACGGCAAGGAAGAAAAGCCGTTAGTGTTGGAGGAAACCTGGGTTTACCGGGTCTACACCCGCATCATGACGCCGCTCCTGGAAAGCCGCGCCAAAAGCCGCTTCTTTCTCCTGGTGGTGGTGGGCCTTTTCTTTATTTCCGTGCTCTTGCCGGTCGCCGGGCTGGTGCCGCTGAAAATGCTGCCTTTCGATAATAAGAACGATTTTCTGGTGGTCGCAGACCTGCCCAACGATACCCCCCTGGAAGGCACCGAGGCGGCCTTGCAGGACTTGGGGCATTATCTTTCCACGGTGGCGGAAGTGGACAACGTGGTGACTTTCGCGGGGGTGAACGCGCCCATCGACTTCAACGGCCTGGTGCGCCATTACTATCTGTTGCAAGGCCCCTGGGTGGGGCAAATCCGGGTCAACCTGGCGGAGAAAGAACGCCGGACCGCGGCCTCCCATGCCATCTGCCTGCGGGTACGGCCGGCCCTGGAGGAGATCGCCCGGAAGCATAAGGTCAGGCTCAAGATTGTGGAGGTGCCTCCGGGGCCGCCGAACTTGCAAACCGTGGTGGCCGAAGTCTACGGCCCCCCCGGAGCCGGGTATCCCAACCTCATTCAAGAAGCAAGCCGGGTGAAGGAATTTTTCCTTAAGACCAAAGGCGTGGTGGATGTAGACACTTCCGCCTATACGGACCAGCCCCGCTACCGTTTCCTGGTGGACCGGCAGAAAGCGGCCCTGAGCGGTTTGAGCGAGGCCCAGATCGCCAAGGGGCTGGCCCTGGCCCAGGCCGGGGACACCGTGGGCCGGGTGCACGCCGATCCGGAACGGGAGCCGCTGCCCATCTTCCTGCGCTGGCCCCAGGCCCTGCGTTCTTCCACCCTGAGCCTGGGGCAACTCTATTTTAAATCGCCGGTGGGTCAGTTGGTCCCCCTCCAGGAACTGGGCCGTTTTGAGCAGGACCTGGCCCCCCAGCCCATCATGCGGAAAAACCTGGAGCGGCTGGTGTTGGTCACCGGCGACACCGCGGGCCTCTCCCCGGTGAACGCCATCCTGGACCTCAAGGGGGACACCCAGCGCCAGCCCCTGCCCCCCGGCTACCGGGTTAATTATGCGGGCGAAGGGGAGTGGAAGGTGACGGTGGAGGTCTTCCGGGACCTGGGCATCGCGTTTGCGGGCGCGCTCATCGGCATCTACATCCTCCTGGTGCTCCAGACCGCGTCCTTTACCATGCCCCTGGTGATCATGGTGGCCATTCCCCTGACCATGATCGGGGTGATGCCGGGCTTCGCCCTGCTGAATCTCCTTTTTACCCGGCCGGTGGCGGGTTTCGCCAACCCCATCTATTTCACGGCCACGGCCATGATCGGCATGATCGCGCTGGCGGGCATCGTCGTGCGCAACTCCATCATCCTCATCGATTTCATCCACCACCACCTGGAGCGGGGCTACGACCTGGAAACCGCGGTGCTCCGCTCCGGCGCGGTGCGTTTCCGGCCCATCCTTTTAACCGCGCTGGCGGCCATGTTCGGCTCCTGGGTCATCACCCTGGACCCCATCTTCTCGGGCCTGGCCTGGTCCTTCATCTTCGGCCTCTTCGCGTCCACCCTCTTTTCCCTGGTGGTGGTGCCGGTGATCTTTTATCTCCAGGCCGGGCGGAAGCAGGACCGCTCATCAGCCATTGAATAATTAAAATTCGGGGTGAGAGAATCCTTTATTAGTCCTAAGAAGAAAAGGGCGAATATAAGGTTCGCCCCCACTTTTCAATCCCTGATTGACAGCAAATCAGTCTTCGGTGGCGCAGGCTTTCCAGCCTGCGCCGGTTTTCGGCACAGCCTGGAAAGGCTGTGCCACCGGCCGTAAAACTTGTGGGTAATGATAAGCCCTTGAGGGGAGGGGGTTAGGGGGAGGGTGGCGTCTTTCGTTGGCTCTGGTTCAAGACGCCACCCCCACCCCGACCCTCCCCCCTCGAAGGGGGAGGGAGTTCCTACCCCTCCTGCATTTTTCCTCACTATGGTATAGGGAATGGGGCAGGGCCCGCGGCCCCTGGCCCCCTTCTCCATAAATCTTTCCCCCTCAATTCATCCTGATGGTCAGGCCCTGGGGGCCGATATTCAGTTTGACTCCCTGTTGGGTGGCGGAGAGGTCGATGACCACGCCCCGTTCATTTTGCAGAGCCAGTCCGGCCGGGCCCCTCCCACATCCCCCTCCCCCATCTATCATCCCTGTGCGCCTTGCTGCCAAAATTCCCGGGAGAGGCGGGCCATGGTTTCCGGGGGAGCCAGGGGCTAGCTCAGGGCTTCCAGGCTGACCTGGCCCTGGCGCACCACTTCTTCCCCGGCCTGGGCCACTGCGTCCAGGACCGCTTGCGCCTGGGTTTGGAATTCGGGCTGGGAAAGAAATTCGGAAGAGTGCCGGTAGATTTCGGCGATGAGATCCTGCGAAGAGCCTCAATATTAAAAGTTGATACCTGCTTTGCTTCGGGACTTATCACTGAACCAAAAACCTTCCATATCCAGACAATAGCACAATTTACCAGTGGCACGTTATGCCGCACCAGAACAAAGGTCCTCATGTTGATCAAGAAGGCCTTTCAGAAGAGCGAATCATGTCCACTTTTGGAAATGCGTGGGGCTACCTGAATAAGTTATTCTAACACACGTCGACATCTGTCTTTTGACAAAGAAATCCTTTGGGCATACTGACCTAAAAAGAACCCAGCAACGAGACCTTTTGCAGCTCGTGGCGAAAAATAAAGGCCCGGGGTGCGAGACTTCGGAGCTGCCAATTC
>JAKAGH010000025.1 GCA_021817645.1 Deltaproteobacteria bacterium | reverse complement strand
ACATGTAGAAAAGGCTTTTGTTAGCCTGGCTACCGCGATCCAGGGAAAATCCAAGGCTAATGGTAATAACCTAGCGAGCCCTAATGTCGGCAATTGATGTTTGCAAAATCCAGGAAGCTCAACTTACCACCGCCAGAGATAAATTCTTCGAAGCGGTCAAGGATATTATTGCTAATTTAGGCGAAATCTCCCGGGACATTACGGAAATATCCCAAGATACCCAAGACTTATCCCGCGCCAATAGCGAAGAAGAGCATTCCTTTTTCGAAGAGATGGCAGGGCATCTCGCCGAAGTCTCCTCAGGTCTGCATCAATATGACTCCGCCAGCCATGACCTGGCATTGGTGATGAGTTCCGTGGCGGCGGCCATTGGCGATATGTCCATATGTTTGCGGGATATCGAGGCGATAGAGATCGCCATTGAGAGAATCGCGCTCAACGCCTGTATCAAGGCCGCGCATTTGGGGGGAGAAGGAGCCGCTCTGGGAGTATTGGCCGGGGGCATTCAGCGTTTGGTGGGGGATACGCGGGAACAGACGCTGGCGGTGGCGCAAAAACTCGAATCCATCATCGCCACATCCCAGGGACTGGCCGTCAACGACAGTAGCGATAACAAGGACTGCGGCCTGGAACTGTCCTTCTTAAATAATGATATCGACACCATGCTGCAGTCTTTGCGCAGCCTGCACGAAAACTCACATGCTTCTTTGAATCAAGTCAAGGAAAAAGGGCAGATCCTCTCGCAAGATCTTCAAAGGGTCGGCGCAGAAATTAATGTTCATGAGCGGGCTGCAGACGTGATCAACCATGTGTTATCCAGTTTGCAGCAAATACAGAACCAACTTCAATCACATAGCGTCTTGCCGGGAATAGGGGCAACCGGGAATGCCGAAATAGAAATATTGCAAAGCAACTATACCATGAAAACAGAGAGATTGGTGCATGTGTCTGTAGCCTCCTCACCTGTAACCACCCCCTTTCCATCATCAGCATCGACAGAGATAACTGATAGCGGCACAGTTAGCAAAAAAGAAGAATCTAATGAAGAAGATCTTGGTGATAATGTAGAATTATTCTGATGAATAATCTCAAATCAGGAGTTCGATAAATTGACGGAAATTGATAATAGCACTTCGATAAGGTTTACGGGAAATCTTACCATTGACCATGCATCCGAAATAGCATCGGTTATCAATGATTCATTAGACCGTGTCGATCATCTATCTTTGCTTTTTGAAGACGTGACCGAGGTAGATATCTCATTTCTGCAACTACTTTGCTCAGCTCACCGCACTGCCGTTAAAAGCAACAAGACCCTGGTGTTGGACCGCCAGCGGCCGGAACCCCTGAGGATAGCCATGAGGGAAGCGGCATTTACCTGTGAGGCAGGCTGCGTCTTTGGCCGCCAACAATCTTGCATCTGGAAGGAGGGCTGGAAGCAATGAGCAAAGTCATCATGACGGTGGACGATTCCGCCAGTGTTCGCCAAATGGTTAGCTTCACTCTCCAAGGCGCGGGTTACCAGGTGATTGCCGCGGTGGACGGCCGGGATGCCCTGGGCAAGATGAACCCTGGGCCGGTGCACCTGGTGATCACGGATTTGAATATGCCCAACCTGGATGGCGTCGGTTTGATCCGGCAATTGCGGGCGGATGCCAAGCATAAGTTTCTGCCGATTATCATGCTCACCACCGAATCCCAGGTCGAAAGAAAGCAGGAAGGCAAAGCTGCAGGCGCCACCGGCTGGATTGTCAAGCCGTTTAAACCTGAGCAACTGGTGGCGGTGGTCAAGAAGGTTCTGGGATGAAGGACAGACACCAGGAAACTTATAAAGAAGAGGCCTCCGAGCTGCTGACGGAATTGGAAGTGGCCCTGCTGGAGTTGGAGCAGGATCCCGAGGATAGCGACCTGATCGGCCGGGTTTTCCGGGCCCTCCATACCATCAAGGGCTCCGGCGCCATGTTTGGCTTTGAGGATATCGCCTCTTTCACCCATGAGGTGGAAACCGTTTTTGACCTGGTGCGGGACGGCCAGATTGCGGTTACTAAATTTTTGGTGGACTTGGGCCTGGCAGCCCGGGATGAAATCCGAGCCATGCTGCATGGTAGTTCTCCAGAGGACGAAGGAAACAAGGCAGAAATCATTGCCGCGTTGCGGACGCTAATCCCCGGCCAGGAGGTCGCAGCCGCCCAGTTCCCGGAACCGGACCCGGCTCCGGAGGAGTTCACCCCCGCGGGTGCGCCGGTTACCTATAGAATCCGTTTTCGTCCTCCAGCCGATATTTTCCTGACCGGCACCAATCCCGTCCATCTGCTGAACGAGCTGCGACAACTGGGAGAGTTGCAGGCCGTCGCCCAGACCGAGGCGATTCCCGGCTTGGCGGAGATCAACCCGGAACACTGCTATACCTCCTGGGATATTTTCCTCACCACTTCCCTGGGGCTAGACGCCATAGCCGATGTCTTTATCTTTGTGGCGGACGACAGTGAGCTGGATATCCAGGTGATCGACGACGGCTCGGAAGCCGCAGGCGATTATAAGAAGCTGGGCGAAATTCTGGTGGCCCGGGGCGAGTTGGAGCCGGACCATTTAGATGAGGTCCTGGCCCAACGCCCGTTACTCGGCGAGACCTTGATCCAACAGGGGTTGTTAAGTTGCGAACAGGTGCAGTCCGCACTGGTGGAACAACAGCATGTGCGGACGGTGCAAAAGAAAAGGCAAGAGAGCAAAGGGGCGGCGAGCATCCGGGTTCCCTCGGCCAAGCTGGATAAGCTGGTGGACCTGGTGGGCGAATTGGTCACGGTGCAGGCGCGCCTGAGCCAGACCGCGGCGGGTCTGCAGGATGCAGACCTGCTCGCCATTGCCGAAGAGGTGGAACAGCTGACCTGGGAACTCCGGGACAATGCCCTCAACATCCGCATGCTGCCCATCGGCACCATCTTCACTAAATTCCAGCGCCTGGTCCGCGATCTGTCCGCGGAATTGGGCCGGGAAGTCGATTTGCTGACCAGCGGCGCGGATACCGAGCTGGATAAAACGGTGCTGGAACGGCTCAACGACCCTCTGGTGCATCTCATCCGAAATAGTATCGATCACGGCATTGAACTGCCGGAAGCCCGGGTGCAGGCCGGCAAACCCAGAAAAGGGAAGTTAACCCTGACGGCCCGCCATTCCGGCGCCCAGGTGGTAATCCAGGTCAATGATGACGGCATCGGCTTGGATAAAGACGCCATCCGCAGCAAGGCGGTGGCCTTGGGCTGGCTGGCTGCGGACACGGAAATCCCCGAGAAGGAACTCTTTGCCTTCATCATGGCTCCGGGATTTTCCACCGCCAGGGAGATCACCAGCGTCTCCGGCCGGGGTGTGGGCATGGATGTGGTCAAGAGGGCCATTGAGGCCTTGCGGGGCTCCATCGAGCTCGACAGTCGGAAGGGAGTAGGGACCACCATCACCATTAAGCTGCCCCTGACTCTGGCGATTATTGAAGGACTGCTGGTAACGATCAAGGATGATTTTTTTGTTCTGCCCCTGGCAGTGGTGACGGAATGCGTGGAATTAACCCGGGAGGACGTGGCCAATTCCCATGGGCATAATATTGCTAATGTCCGTGGGGAGATCGTGCCTTATATCCCTCTCAGGGAACGTTTTCGGATCTACGGAGAACCGCCGGCGATTGAACAGATTGTTATTACGGAAATGGACAGCAATAGAGTCGGTTTCATAGTGGACCATGTTATCGGTGAACAACAAACCGTAATCAAGTCGTTGGGACGGATTTATCACAATGTGGAGGGCATATCCGGGGCGACGATCTTAGGGGACGGTACGGTGGCTTTAATTCTGGACGTCCCGCAACTGATGCAAATTGAGGCTGCGGCCTCCAAAGCGGCATATTTTGAATGCAACTGAAAGAATGTTGCCCCCCTTTGCCCCCGACTGGCGCTGAATATGGCTTTTACTTATTTTTTCAGAGACCTGCATACGCTGGAAATTGTCGTCCAGCGCCTGGTCCCGGAGGTTTTGGGCCGTAGCCGGATTCGCATCTGGGATGCTGGCTGCGCCATGGGCCAGGAGTCGTATTCCCTGGCCATGCTGCTGGCGGAAAATATGGGGAAATTTGCTTTCGGCAACTTGCAGATCCAGGCCACGGATATCGATGAGTCCGATCTTTTTGCGAAGATTATCAGCGCCGGCGAATATCCGGCGGAACAGGTGAAGAGAATCCCCCCGGAAGTGTTCAGCAAGTTTTTCCAGCCCGCCCAGACCCCCGGCCATTTCAAGCTGGTCAAGGGCATCAGGTCACGGGTCATTTTTCAGCGGCACGACCTCCTTTCTTTGCAGCCGGCGGGCGGCAACTTCAGCTTGGTTCTCTGTAAAAACGTGCTGTTGCATTTCCCGCCCCCGGACCGGGTGGCGGTAATCAAAATGTTTTATCAAACATTGGCGCCGGGCGGTTTTTTCGCCACCGAACAGACCCAGAAACTCCCCGGGGAAGTGGAGCATCTTTTCCAGCAAGTAGCCGGAAACGCCCAACTCTTTCGCAAGATCGGAGATTTTGGATGCAATTGATTCACAAAATATAAATGGGTGCGCCCGAGGCCTGGCCTGGAGCCAGGGCGGAATTAACCATTCTTGAAAGAGGTGGAAGCATGAAATGGTTTTACAATTTAAAGATCGGTAATAAACTTATCGTTTCTTTTCTGCTGCTCAGCGGCATCACCGCCATCGTCGGTTACTTCGGCCTGGCCAACATGGCCAAAATCAACGAGATGCTGGATATCCTTTATCAAAGGGAAACCCTGGGCATTGCCTTTATCAAGGATGCCGATATCCGGCTGATGGACTTTGACCGGTGCGAAAAGGATTTTTTATTGGCGGCCACGGACGGGGACCGGGAGAAGTTTCAGAAAAGAATGAACGACCATGAAAAGGCCATGCTGGAAGATATTGCCAAGGCCAAACCTTTGTTCGTAACCGCGAAGGGGAAAGAGCTCTTTTCCCGGGTTGACAAAGCGTGGCAAGAGTACCGGGAGGTCAATCTGAAAATGATGGACCTGGCCCGGAAAGAGGGCCTGGCCAAAGAAAGGGAATCAACGGTTCTGGCCCAGGTCAAGGGCAGGGAAAAACTGCATACAGTGGAGTCTATCTTCAACGAACTGACCCACAATAAAGAAAACAACTGCAAAGCACTATACGAAGAAAGCGGCGCCCTATACGCTCACAGCCGGTTGACCATGTTTGGCATAGTGGGCGCAGGCGTGCTGATTGGGCTGGTCCTGGGGTTTTTTATTGCCCGGATGATCAGCAGGCCGGTGCAGAAACTGGCGGTGGCCGCGGATAAACTGGCGGCAGGGGATCTAAGCGTCGATATCCAGGCGGACACCAAAGATGAGATCGGCATGCTGGCTCAATCCTTTGAGGCCATGCTAAAGATCATCAAAGACCTGCTCGAGGAGACCCAGAAATTAACCCGGGCCATCTATCACGGCAAACTGGATATTCGGGGCGACGCGGCAGCCTATCAAGGAGCCTGGAGTGATCTGCTTGGCGGGATCAACAAACTGGCGGATGCCTTTGTGAACCCCATCAATGTCACCGCGGAATATATCGACCGGATCAGCAAAGGCGACATTCCCCCCAAAATTGACGAGGACTATAAAGGGGATTTCAACGAGATCAAGAACAACCTCAATATGCTGATTGACGCCATGAACGAAGTCACCCTGGTGGCCACGGAACTGGCCAGCGGCAACCTGACCATTAAAGTGGCGGAGCGTTCCGCGCAGGACCGACTGATGCAGGCCCTGGCCCAAATGGTCTCCGGGTTATCCGAGGTGGTGGCCAATATCCAGATAGCCGCGCATCAAGTCATGGCCGGCAGCCAGGAATTGAGCGCCAGCGCCCAGCAACTCTCCCAGGGAGCCACGGAGCAATCGGCTTCGGTGGAAGAAGTATCCTCTTCCATGGAGCAAATGGCCGCGAATATCAAGCAAAACTCTGACAATGCCCAGCAAACCGAGAGAATCGGGCTCAAGGCGGCGGAAGACGCCACAGAAGGCGGCGGGGCCGTGATGGGCACGGTGGCGGCCATGAAAGAGATTGCCGGCAAAATTTCGATTATTGAAGAAATCGCCCGCCAGACCAATCTCCTGGCCCTGAACGCGGCCATCGAAGCGGCCCGGGCCGGGGAGCACGGCAAGGGTTTTGCGGTGGTGGCCTCCGAAGTGCGCAAACTGGCGGAACGCAGTCAGACAGCCGCAGGGGAAATCAATGAACTCTCGGCCTCCAGTGTGCAGGTGGCGGAGAAGGCCGGAGCAATGCTGAGCAAGATCGTCCCCGACATCCAAAGAACCGCGGATCTGGTGCAGGAGATCAACGCCGCCAGCAACGAACAGAGGTCCGGGGCGAACCAGATTAATCAGGCGGTCCAGCAACTGGATCAGGTCATTCAGCAAAACGCGGCCGCATCCGAAGAAATGGCTTCCACCTCGGAAGAGTTATTAAGTCAGGCGGAGCAACTCCAGAATACCATCGGCTTCTTCAGAATTGCGGGAGCGGGACCCGAATTTACTAAGATTCAGACCCGGTCTGAGGCGAAGAAATGGTCTCCCCCAAAGTCCAAAAAGTCCGGAAAAATTCACCCTGCCCAGATAATTGGGAGCCAGGCCGACGCCGCCCCAGAACCTACCCAGACTAAAGGCCTCACCCTGGACCTGGGCGGTCACAAGGGCAATGGGGAGGACAGTGAATTTGAGACCTATTAGGAGGCAAGAGTATGAGTGTCGCAACTATTACAGAAACCGCACAATATCTGACTTTTAAACTCGAAGAAGAGATCTTTGCCTTGGATATCTCCAAAGTGCGGGAAGTGCTGGATTTCACCAAGGTAACCAAGGTTCCCCAGACCCCCGATTTCATGCTGGGGGTGATCAACCTGCGCGGCAGCGTGGTGCCGGTGGTGGATATGCGCCTGAAATTCGGCCTGAGCAAGACCGAAACCACGGTGCATACCTGCATCATCATCGTCGAAATCGAGCTTGACGGCGAAAATACCGTCCTGGGGGCCCTGGTGGATTCGGTCCAGGAGGTGATGGAATTGAGCCCCGATCAGGTGGAGCCGCCTCCCCGCATCGGCACCCGGTTGAATACCAAGTTCATCAAGGGCATGGGCAAAAAGGACGACGAGTTCATCATCATCCTGGAAATCGATAAGGTGTTTTCGGCCGAGGAGTTCGCCCTGGCCCAACAGCTGGGCGATGAGCAATTGCCTCTGGCTCAAAATGAATAATTAAATTACGTGCAACCGCAAGACCTTATGGAGAATGGTCGTGAATGCTGCCCCCAAGGCACTCGACTCGACCGTTCTCCATATTGATCTTGAGATACCACCATGTCTGCCGCAACCCCTGGCGCCGCTTCCCTCAAGAGCATCTATAATGCCTTGATGTCTGACCGCGACTTTCGCCGCTTAAGTTCTTTTATCAGTGACAGATGCGGCATCAAATTGCCCCCCGCCAAGAAGACCATGTTGGAAGGCCGGCTGCGGAAGCGTTTGCGCGCCCTGGGTCTGACGGACTTCAGCCAGTACTGCGACTATGTCTTCAGTCGCGACGAAACAGACCCGGAACACGTGCACATGATAGATGCGATCACCACCAATAAGACCGATTTCTTGCGGGAACCCCAACACTTCGATTATCTGCTGCAGAAAATCATTCCGCGCTTACTGGAGGTGCAAGGCCTGGGGCTCAAGACCAGATTAAATATCTGGAGCGCTGCTTGTTCCACCGGCGAGGAACCTTATACCCTAGCCATGTGTTTGATGGAGTTTGTCCGCAAGGTGGCCCCCATCGATTTTCAAATTTTGGCGACGGATATTTCCTCCAGGGTCCGGGATACGGCCAGGCGGGCCATTTATGACCATGAGAAAGTCGACCCCCTGCCCCTGAACTGGCGCCAAAAATACCTGTTGCGCAGCAAAGACCGGGAAAAAGGGCTGGTGCGCATTGTCCCGGAACTGCGTAATCTGGTAAAATTTCAACATCTCAATCTTTTGGCGGATGATTTCGGGCTCCAGGAACCCCAGGCCGTAATTTTTTGCCGGAATGTGCTCATTTATTTCTATGAGCCCACCCAATTAACCGTGTTGACTCGTCTCTGCCAGCAACTGATCAGAGGCGGCTACTTCTTTGTGGGACACTCTGAGACCCTCCATGGTCTGGATTTACCTCTGGTTCAGGAAGCCCCGACCATTTACCGGAAAATTTAATGAATCCCCTGCGCTCTCAATTGCCCCTAATTTTCCTTAAGCCCGCAGAGATCTATCTCGGTGATCAACCTGCGATTGTCACCACCACTTTAGGGTCCTGCGTTTCCATAATTTTCTACGACCGCGTCCATAATCTCAGCGCCATCAGCCATGCCCTTTTGCCCGCAGCCAATGGCCAGAGGAACAGATTTAAATACGTGGACAGCGGCTTCTCCTGGATGCTGGAGCAATTTCAGTTAAGGGGTGTCAAAATGGACCGGGTTCAGGTCAAGCTTTTTGGGGGAGCAGACCTGCTGGAATACGATAACGGCGATTTTCGCAAGGCGACCATCGGCCAGCAAAATATCCAGAAAGCCCTGGAATTAGTCGAAGCGCATGGACTCAACTTAAAGGCTTCCAATCTCGGGGGCACTCTGGGACAGAAAATATTTTTCTATACCCAATGCGGCAAAGTCCTGGTGAAAAAAATAGAGAAAGTCTGCTGGTTAAGTCACAAGCAGTAAGATATTTCTTCAGAATAATGGGAATGTTGGGTTGATAAAACGCAAAATCAAAGTCCTCATAGTCGATGATTCTGCCCTGGTCCGGCAGACATTGACTTCTATCTTAGCGGCAGACCCGCAGATCGAGGTGATGGGCACTGCCGGTGATCCCTTTATTGCGGCCGAAAGGCTGCGCCATCAGGTCCCCGACGTCATCACCCTGGACGTGGAGATGCCCCGGATGGATGGCCTAACCTTTCTCCAAAAGATTATGAGCCAGCATCCCCTGCCGGTGGTCATCTGCTCCAGCCTGGCGGAACGCAACTCCGAAACCGCACTGAAGGCCCTGGAATATGGGGCGGTGGAGATTATCCAGAAGCCCCGGATCGGCACAAAAAAATTCCTGGAGGAATCCAAGGTCTCTATTTGTGATGCGGTCAAGGCCGCGGCCATGGCCAAAATCAGGCGGATCGACGAACAGACGCGGATCGAGCCCAAACTGACCGCGGATGCCATCATAGGTAAACCCACCAGCAAAGCGATGATTCAAACCACCGAGAAGGTAGTGGCGGTGGGCGCGTCCACCGGCGGCACTGAAGCCCTGCGGCTTTTTTTGGCAGGCTTTCCCGCGGACGCGCCCGGCATCGTCATCGTCCAGCATATGCCGGAGCATTTTACCGCGGCCTTTGCCAAACGCCTGGACACGCTCTGCCGCGTCTCCGTCAAGGAGGCGGAGAATAATGATACCGTCATCCGCGGCCGCGCCCTCATTGCCCCGGGCAACCGGCATATACTGCTGAAACGCAGCGGCTCCCGCTACTACGTGGAGATCAAAGACGGGCCGCTGGTTTGCCGGCACCGGCCGTCGGTGGACGTCTTATTTCGCGCCGCGGCCCGCTATGCCGGGAAAAATGCCGTGGGCGTGATTATGACGGGCATGGGCGATGACGGCGCCAAGGGCATGCGGGAGATGCAGGAAGCAGGGGCCACGACCATCGCCCAGGATGAAAAATCCTGCGTCGTCTTCGGCATGCCCCAGGAGGCCATCAAGTTAGGAGGAGTGGATAAGGTGGTGCCCCTGGAAAACATCCATAAAGAAGTTTTAAGAGCCTGCTATCAGGAATAAAGAGCAGTAGGAAGAAAGAAGGCGGCGGGAGAGCCGAACCCGCGGCCCGCTCATTAAAACCCTCTTGGGAACATTTCGACCCTGCAAAAAACTTCGGAAGAAAATCAGAAAAGAGGAAGGGTAGGCAGGTACTTGCTATAAACTGGAGGCGGCATCCGGATTCGAACCGGAGAATAACGGTTTTGCAGACCGTTGCCTTACCACTTGGCTATGCCGCCCAAAAAAAATGGAGCGGGAAACGGGATTTGAACCCGCGACTTCGACCTTGGCAAGGTCGCACTCTACCGCTGAGTTATTCCCGCTCATTGGTAACTTTATAATTTTTGCAAAATTCCCCGTCTTGTCAAGGGAAAAAAGGCTATCTGCGTTTTCGTGAAGGCAAAAAACTTCACCACCAAGACACAGAGACACAAAGGTTCACCAAGAAATAATTTTTGGCCTTGGCGCTGGCGCCAAAGCCAAAAAAATGCTTTGTGCACCTTTGTGTTCTTCGTGTCTTGGTGGTGAATCTTTTTCTTTCACTTCTCCTCCCCGGAGCTGAACAGGCCCATTTGGGCCGTTTCTTTGGCCACCCGCCGCCGGGGGCGGGCCAGCCGGGGGAGGCCCGTGGGATCGAGAGTCCCGGCTTCCAGGTTCTCCAGCACCTCCTGGGCCCGGGCGATCACCGGGGCGGGCACCCCGGCCAGTTGCGCCACCTGGATGCCGTAACTCTGGGAGGCCGCGCCCGGGGCCAGCCGGTGCAGAAAGACGATCTGCCCGGAGGATTCCGCCACCAGGACCTGGAAATTGCGCACCCGGGGTTTCAAGCGGCTCAACGCCGTGAGTTCCTGGTAGTGGGTGGCAAACAGGGTCTTGACGCCCGCGCCTTCGAGATCATGGAGATTCTCCGCCACCGCCCAGGCCAGGGCCAGGCCGTCGAAGGTGGAGGTGCCCCGGCCGATTTCATCCAGAATCACCAGGCTTCTGGGCGTGGCCTGATGCAGGATGCGCGCGGTTTCGTGCATCTCCACCAGAAAGGTGCTCTGGCCTCGGCCGATGTCGTCCACCGCGCCCACCCGGGTGAAAATGCGGTCGGTGAGCCCCACCACTGCTTCCTGAGCGGGCACGAAGCTCCCCATCTGGGCCAGGAGCACGGTCAGGGCCACCTGCCGCAGGATGGTGGATTTGCCGGACATGTTGGGCCCGGTGACGATGAGCACCTGGGACTCCTGGTCCAGGGCGATATCGTTGGGCACGAAACTTCCCGGGGCCAGGGTGCGCTCGATCACCGGATGGCGGCTCTGGGTGAGTTTTAGTACAGGCTCCGCCACCACCCGGGGGCGGCAGTAGCGCTGCAGGGCCGCCACCTCCGCCAGGGCCGCCAGCACATCCAGCCGTGCCAGGGCCGCGGCCACCCTTTTCAGCCGGGGCGCTTCTCCCCCCAGACGGTGGCGCAGTTCCTGGAAGAGCTCCACCTCCCGTTTCAGGCGGGCCTCTTCCGCGTGCAATACCCGGGTTTCATATTCCTTCAAATCAGCGGTGATGAAACGCTCGGCGTTCACCAGAGTCTGCTTGCGGATATAGTCCGGAGGGACCCGATCTATATTGGCCCGGGAGACTTCCAAGTAATAGCCGAAGACCTTGTTGTACCTGACCTTCAGGGAATTGATGCCGGTGCGGGCCCGCTCCTGGCTTTCCAGGCGGATGATCCAGTCTTTTCCCTCACGACTGAATTGCAGCAACTCATCCAGTTCCGGATCATAGCCCTCCCGGATGATACCCCCGGATTGGAGATTGGCCGGCGGTTCGTCGGCCAGGGCCTGGGCAATCAGCGCCTCCAGGTCTTCCAGATTTTCCAGGTCCCCGGCCAAGTGCGCCACCAGCGGCGGCAAGTCCCCGGCCAAAAGCTCCTGGAGCAGGGGCAGACGGCCCAGGGCCTGGCCCACCGCGGCCACCTCCCGGGGCATCGCCTGGTCCAAGGCCAGGCGGGCGGTGAGGCGCTCCAGGTCCCCCAAACCTTTCAAGGTCTGGCGCCAGCGCTGCCGCAGCAGACTATTGCTCTGAAAAAACTGCACCCCTTCCAGGCGGGCCTCGATCCGAGCCAGGTCTTTCAAGGGATAGCGCAGCCAGTTCCCCAGGCAGCGGCTGCCCATGGGGGTGACCGCCGCATCCAGCGCCTCCAGAAGCGAGCCCTGGCGAGAGCGGCTGCGCCAGGTCTCAAAGATCTCCAGGTGCCGCAGAGTGGCTTCGTCCAGACCCAGGTAGTCATCCCGGCCGAAAGCCAGCAACCGGTCGATATGCGGCAGGGAGGGATGATGGGAATCCTGGAGATACCGGAGGATGGCCCCGGCTGCGGCTAATCCCGAACGGTAAGCTTCCAACCCAAACCCGTCCAGAAACAGGGTGCCGAACTGCCGCCCCAGTTCCTGGCGGGCGGTCTGGAGCTCAAACGCGTAAGGCGCCAGCACCCGGCGGGTGGGCGGGACATCGAAGGGAAAAAGCGCGGCCTCCAGGAATTTTTCGTCCAATTCTTCGGAGATCAATATTTCTGCGGGCTTCAGACGCCAGAGTTCATCCCCCAGGGGATCGGCCCCCTCCCCTTCCGTAAGACGGAACTCCCCGGTGGACAACTCCAGGAAGGCCAGCCCCCACCTGCGCCCCTGAAGGGCCAGCGCGGCCAGGTAATTGTCCCGGCGACCGTCCAGGGCCTCCGGGTCCACCAGGGTGCCCCGGGTGATGATGCGGGTGACCTCCCGGCGCACCAGTCCCTTGGCCTGGGCCGGGTCCTCCATCTGGTCACAGACCACCACCTTGAAACCCTGGTCCAGCAGGCGGGTCAGATAGTTCTGGGCCGCATGGATGGGAAACCCCGCCATGGGAATCCGTTCCGCGTCCTGACGGCTGCGGCTGGTGAGGACGATGTTCAGAGCTTGGGCGCCCTTCTCCGCGTCCTCAAAGAACATCTCGTAGAAATCCCCCATCTGGAAGAGCACCAGGGCGTCCGTATACCTGGATTTGACCTCCAGATACTGCCGCAACATGGGGGTGATTTTATCGGCAGGGGCCTCGGACATGATGGTTAGATGAAGTAAGCAGTAAAAAAAGGGGGCCAGCATCTGCCCTCTTTTTTACTGCTCCCAGCTCACTGCTTACGCGAACTGATTTACTCGGACCGGGGGACGATCTCCGGGTCCTGCAAAGGGATTTCCTCGGCTGCGGCCGCGGACGCGCGTTTGAGTTCCTGGCCCACAATCTCCAGATTATGCTTCAGGGCGCGGATAGTCTGGCGCTGCTTGAGGAGTTCATAGAGGCCGTAGAGGCAGGCGGTGAACACCCCCAGGAAGAAAACGAACAGAATGAGGATCCATAAGGGGATCGCCGCACTTTGAAAGGCCCGGAAATAAAGGTCCAGTTTCAATTGCACGGTGCGTTCCAGCACCTCTTTGTTCTGGATGATGAAGATGATCCCCAAAACGCCCAAAAGGGAGGAAAAAATTACTTTGAAAAAGCGCATGCCTGATCCTCGTCTGCCAGGGCCCGGAAGTGCGGCGCCAGGCGCTCATAGGTTTCCCGGAAATGTTCCGGAATCACCCGCACTTCTGCAAAGACCGGGATGAAATTGGTATCACCGTTCCACCGGGGCACCACGTGAAAATGGAGGTGGCTTTCCACGCCCGCGCCGGCCACGATCCCCAGGTTGAGCCCCACATTGAACCCGTCGGGATGCATGACCCGCCGCAAAATGGCCAGGGATTCCCGGAGCTTCAACTGCAGGTCCAGCAGTTCCTCCGGGGTCAGGTTCTCCAAACCGGGCTGGTGCCGGAGCGGCGAAATCAGCAGATGCCCGTTGATATACGGGTATTTGTTCATCATCACCCGGGTGAGGCGGCCGCTGAAGAGCACCAGCCGCTCCTTCAGGTCCTCCCCGGGTTGCGGGCAAAAAATACAGCCCTGGGGCTTGTCTTCCCCTAAGATATATTCCATGCGCCAGGGGGCCCAAAGGACTTTCATGGCCGTCCCCCGGCTGCGGGATAACTATGCATAAACAAGGAATATAGCATGATTGACTTAAGATTCAAGGGGTTTCTGTGACCGGTGAGCAGGGTGATAAATGATTAACCACGGAGGCTCAGAGAGCACGGAGATTCACAGAGAATTAAAAACCTTCATGCCTTGGCAAGCCAAGGCATGAATACCTGCTCTGTGAAACTCTGGGTCCTCTGTGTCTCTGTGGTTAAATTGTTTTCCCGCTCACCTCTCACAGGACAAACGCCGGTTGCATCCGTCCCACTTCCTCTTTCCGGTGGTTGAGGATGCGGGGTTGCCCGTAAGCGGCCAGGGCCTCCCGGGCCGCAGGGGTGAGCACGCCCAACTGCTCCAGAATAGCCACCACCGCCGGGTTAACGGCCCGGAAGCCGCCGTCTTCGATCTTCAAGGCCACCCCCAGGGCGCCTTCCTTCAGGCAGAAGGCGTAGCCGCCTTCCGAGCCGGCCTTGGCGAAGATTTTCTCGGGCAGGGCCCGCATGACGTCGGTGTCCAGGCGGCCGTCCCCGGCAATGTGGCGGGGATGGTTCAAGATCGCGGCCATCAGCCTGCCCCCGGGCGATCCGGGTTGGGACCCGGCCAGGCGGGCGTAGCCCAGGGCGATGTTTTTCAGAGGCACATAAAAGACCGGCGCGCCGCAGCCGTCGATGGCCACCTTGATCTCCTCCCGGGGCAGGCCCACCATGCGGCCCACGGTGCCCAGGATCAAGTGCTGCACCGGATGGTCCACGGCCAGGTAATTCTCCAGGGGCCATTTATGATGCACGCACAGGGCCAGCATGGCCGTATGCTTGCCCGCACAGGTGTTATGCAGGGGAGTGGGCTTGGCTCCGGCCTTGGTCAAGGCCTGGGCGCTGGGGCGGTGCAGCGGCGGATGGATGCCACACTGCAAGACGTCCGGGGTCAGCCCCAGCTTTTCCAAAGCCCGGGTCACCAATTCCACTTGAAAATCCTGGCCGGAGAGCGACCCGGAAAAGAGGGCCAGTTCTTCAGGCCCGAACCCGAAGGCCTCCGTGGCGCCGGTGGTCAATAAGGCCAGGGCCTGAAAAGGCTTGGCCAGAGAGCGCATGCAGACCAGGGCCTCGGGGTCGCCCAGGTGCTTCACCAGGTTACCCCGCGCGTCCATCACCACAATCTGCCCCCGGTGGCGGGACTCCACCGCGGGACCCCGGGTTACTTCCACTAAGACGGGTACATCCATATTTTCTCTCTCCATAAAAGATTTAACCCTAGAGACACAGAGGGCACAGAGGTTCACAGAGAAAATATATCTGTGCCTTGGCAAGCCAAGGCACAATTGTCGTTAATTCCCTGTGCCCCTCTGTGTTCTCTGAGCCTCTGTGGTTAATCATTTTGTATTTAATCGTTATTGATTCAGCCGCCAATCATAGGGCTGATAGGCCACCTTTAAGCCGGCGGCGTGTTCTTCGATAAAGGCGCGGTCTGCCGCGTTATCCAGGTAAGCGGCGATGAAGCGCAGGCGCTCGCCCTGGCCGGCCCCGAAGTCCGGGGCGTACCATTTAAAGATGCTGGACAGGGATATTTGGCCCTGGGACCGGTCCAGGCCCACGGCGCTGGAATTGATGAAGGCGCGGCTGGCCGTGTCCAGTTCCCACTCCAAATTTTCGGGGGTATAGACGTCAATGAAAGGGCAAGACGCAGAGCCGCATACCAGGGTGAAATGGATGCGGGGATCGAGAGGCTCCACCAGGAATTGCCGGCGGGGGTCGCCGGCTCGAAACCGCCGGAATAGAGAATGAGGCGGACGGCGGTTGCCCCGGAGCACCCCGTGTTCGATGTCGTCGGGAGTGAACGGATAGCCGCCGATTTGATAATAGACCCCCCGGAAAAAGTTCCAGACCTCCTGCACCGAATCCCGGATGCCCAGGGCGATGACCCCATGGATGACGATGACGTTATAAAGATTGATCCAGAACGCGATTTTCTCTTCCCGGCGGGCCAGCAGGCTTAAATCCATGGCCTGGAGATTATTGCTCAGCTGCAAATGGGCCTGGTAGACCTCGGATTCCTTAATACGCTCGTAGGCCACCCGGCCGCTTGCGGATTCGAAAAACGCGGCCTTGAGGCGGTCCATGCCCCGTTTGAGCTGCGCGGCCATCTCCGGGGGGGAAATATCCCCCCGGGGCTCGCCGTTATTTAACAGAATTTTTTTGAAGAGATATCTGGGCATTTGTAGGAGCTATCAGCTTTCAGCTTTCAGCTTTCAGCTAAAAAATCAGGGTGAGCACGGCCCACCAGGCCTTATGTATTATTTCAGCTCAGAGCTCTTTTTCTCGAAAGTGCAGTTCTCGCAGGGCCATAGTCTCCATAAGGCTTTCTTCCGAACCAAACAAGGAGAAAGCATTCAAATTGTAACTATCAAGCATCTTAAGGACTTTTAAACCTTCCGTTGCCGGGATGTTGAACTTCCAAAGAAGGTCTTGATTAGGATCATTGCGAGCAAATGCACCTTCGTGCGGTGAATATTGCCATTCGTCCTTTAAGACGATACAGATTGTATACACGCTCTGTTGGAGAAAATGTCTTTTATGGCTCCTGATATATGGACCTTGGCTATGAATATGCGGTTCTATACTGTAAGTAACTTTGATGCCTGGTCTTTCCAAAAAAACGTAAATTGTAATCTTTTCCGTATTGCTCGCAATATTGCGGAATGCGAAGTAAGCAGCAACATATGGAGAGCGAGTCCAGTCAAGCAATGGTGATGGAAACCCGTGATGCCTAAGATAGACCATATAATCGTAGCCGGGGATACTGACCCATCTCAAAGCATCACTCTCTTCCAGCCACCGTTTATATTCAGGGTACTTTGGTATATTCCAAATATCGCCTGTGAATGTTTCTATTTGTGGTTTTACAGCTGAGATTAATCTATAATATTGCTCTAGTAGCATATTGCTTTTCCCACTACGATCAAGAGTGGTGGTGAGTCCCCACCTGTGGTCACTCTGCCCTCGAAAAAGTAATTTCGAGAAATTGGGAACCGCTGATTTCTCGCACTGCAGACACTCATTTATAAGTTCTCGCAATTTCTCCTCGAACTGCTCCCAACTGCTTACATCAATCTGCTACATTTTCTGATCTCTAACTTTCTTTCTTTCGTTCCCAAGCGCAGCTTGGGAACCAGATTAGGAGATGGTGGGCCGTGCCCACCCTACATTTTATTGCCTTCGCTTCCCTGGTCTGGCTGAAAGCTGATAGCTGATAGCTGACAGCTTTCTTTCTACCACAACTTGATGCCGAAGAAATTCTGCATTTTTTGGAGCAGGGAAGTGGTTTCTTTCTGCACCTCTTGGGCTTTTTCGGCGGTGGCCTTTTTGATCTTGCGGAGTTGGGCCTTGCG
>JAKAGH010000289.1 GCA_021817645.1 Deltaproteobacteria bacterium | reverse complement strand
GCATCTTCAGCCGGGGCGGGCCGGGAGGTTTTCCGGGGGTGGTTGTCTCTTGCTTCTTGGCCATGCTGTCCCTTCTCTGGTCCATTTCGGGTGAAAATAGCAGAGAAAATGATATGTGTCAAGCTATACTTAACACTTTAATTAGAGGTTGAGCTTTTGGGAAAATCTCTTGCCTGTCATTCTGAACGGAGCGAAGTTTCGTTGCGAATCTATTGCGGTGTCCCAGAAATATCTTACATAAATTGTGGTCTTAACTCCCTCCCCCTTTGAGGGGGGAGGGCTGGGGTGGGGGTGGCGTAATCAGTTGAAGGTGGCAATTCCAAAAGATCACGCCACCCTCCCCCCAACCCCCTCCCCTCGAAGGACAGCAGGGGAGGGGGAGTTTATGATGAACTTGCGTCTGCAGGGTATTCCGGGGACACGATACTAAAATTCATTGCAAAACCTCAACTTGCCCTAAACTGTCATTCTGAGCGCAGCGAAGAATCTCGTATTTTCGAAGCGTTGAGATCCTTCACTGCGTTCAGGATGACAAAAAAAGAGGTTTTGCAATGGCTTCTAGGACATTAGGTCAGCAGTTGCTGGGCGCAAAGATAGGTGCGGCGGCCGGGAGCGCCGGATAGGGGAGGCCGCTGCAGGAAGGCCTCCAGGTCGGCCATGGTGTCGATATCCGGCCAGGGGGGTAAGAGATGCACAGTCAGGGACAATTGCCGGGCCCGGGCCAGGGTGCCAGTCAAGACCTCGGCGGTGGACCAGGGGATTTCCTGAAAAAGCTCCGGCCGGGGAGATTGCAATCCAACCAGATAATAGCCGCCGTCCGGACTGGGGCCTAAAACCAGATCGGCCTGTTTTAATTCCAAGGCTTGAGCCGCGGCCGCGACCATTTCTCCGGGGAGATCGGGGCTGTCGCTGTTGCGGACCAGGATGGTCCCAAACCCCGCGGCCCAACCCCGGTCAAAAGTGCGAATCAGACGCCCGCTCAAATCCGCGCCTTCCTGAGGAAAGAGCAGAACGCCGGGTGGGGTTAATTCCTGGAAGAACGTCAGGGCGGTCTCCGGGGTGTAGGCCAGGGCCAGGCTGAGGCTCGGCAACCGGGTCATCTCCTCCAGGATGTCTTCCAGGAAGCAGCGGTAGAGCCGGGCCGCGGCCTCACCGGTCAGCGGCGGACAGAGACGCGTTTTTACTTGCCCCGGGCACGGTTCCCGGGCAAAGATGATGAGCAAGGCGGCCATATGATGAGTAGTAAGGGAAAGAATATGGGGGAAGGGGGGATTAAGAGTGAGCAGTTAGCAGTGAGCGGTGAGCAGAAAAAACAAATTTCGCCGAAACTGCTCACTGCTCACTGCTCACTGCTCACTTTTCCTCCCGGTCCTCCCCCCACATTTTCTATCATCATCCCAGTATATAATGAAGCCGGGGTTCTGGGAGAAACCCTGGCCGGGCTCCCCGAAACGCCGGATTTAGAGATTATCGTCGTGGACGGCGGCAGTACGGACGGCACCCTGGAAGTTGTCTCACGCTTCCCCTCTGTACACCTTCTCCAAACTACCAAAGGCCGGGGCCGGCAAATGAACGCCGGGGCCCGGGCGGCCCGGGGCGAATTTTTCGTATTCCTCCACGCCGACACCTTATTGGGAACGGCACACCTGGCTGCGCTGCGCCGGGCCGCGGCCGACCCGGGATTAAGGGCCGGGGCTTTTGAGCTTTTGCTGACACCGCCCCTTCCGGCCCTCAGGTTCATTGCCTGGGGGGCCAACCGCCGCGCTCACGTCCTCGGCCTGCCTTACGGCGACCAGGCCCTGAGCCTACGGCGGGACCTTTTTGAGAAATTGGGGGGCTTCTCCGAGCAGCGCCCGGAAGACCTGGATCTGGTCATCCGCGTGCGGCGCTATACCCGCATCCGCCTTCTCACCCCGCCCGTGGCCAGCTCGGGCCGCAAATGGCGGCAGCAAGGGTACTTTTACACCACCGTGAAAAATTGGCTTTTTTTTGCCTATCATTTGGCCGAGCGCACCTTCACCAGCATCTGGGGGGAGAAAAGGGAGCTTTAAAAGGCATTGTGAAGACTGATCGCCGTGGTCACGGGTTTGCTGGCGTATAATGATATTCGTAAACGTTACCTGCGATCGAGCTATATCCTCTTCGTTTTCATGTTATTTCCAAATAAATGGCGTAGTTATCCTAATCGGTATTATCTCCTAGTAGATCACTTTGGGAGGTTTTTAAGTCGTTCTTTAGCACGGCTATTCCCGTTCGCGGCAGCGCGTTCAATCCAGAATCTGGCTCGCTGCCGGTTCCTTGGATCTGGATCGTCGAGTAGCAGCCCGATTCCAAGATTGTATTGTCCAACAGGGTGGCCGTTTTCAGCGGAAATCTTCAGCCAAAAATCACTTTCCGTATGATTTCTTTTTGCAAACTCATAATAAAGGGAAAGCCTAAATGCTGATTCAGGATCGCCTTTTAATGCTTTATCCGTCATAATTTTTACTTCATCATCAGATAAGGCGTAGCCATCTCCTAAGCGTACCAACTTCTCCTTTGCCTCAGTGGCAAACCCTTGTCTATCGACTGAAATAGCGGTCATTACCATGATCAGACCAGTTAGGAATATGAAGATTACTTTAGACATTGACAGCCTCGTTTGACTTAATTTCTGGGGAGAAGAGGTTTGAATTGAATCGAAAGTTCAGGAATAACTGCTCACTACTCACCGCTCACGATCCTGCCCCCGCAGGACGAGCCGGTGTCCGCGGTGCAGCCGTAGCAGTGCTCTTCCAGGCGGATGGGCCGGGTGGCCAGGGTCTCCAGGTCGAATTCGCCGATGGTCTGGGGGAGGCCTGGCACCAGGGGGAGGTTCAGGGCCTGGTGAAAATCGCAATCATAGAGGCAGCCGTCCCAGGCCACGCTGAGGAGCGAGCGGCACATGAGGCCGGACACGGTGTCCGGATTGAAGCTGGCCAGGAGCTTGCCCATATAGCTGTCGTAATTGCTGGATCTTTGGAGGTATTCCTGGAAACGGCCGATGGGCATATTCAGCAGGGTATAGAGGCGGTGGAAGCTTATCTGATGCCGCTGGGCCAGTTCCCGGCGGTAAAGGTCTTCCAGAGGGCCTTGCGCCGGCGGGAAAAACGCGCCCCCGGGGTTATACATCAGGTGCAGCTCCAGGCCGGAATCCTCGCACCCGTAGCCCAGATGGTTGAGACGGCGCAGGGCCTCCAGGCTCTTCTGGAAAGCGCCGGGGCCCCGGACCCGGTCCACCAGGTCCTGTTGATAATAGGGGAGAGAGCAGACCAGCTCCACCCGGTGCTGCCGGAAAAACTCGAAGAGGTGCTCTTTGCCGGGCTCTAGGAGCACGGTGAGGTTGGAGCGGCTGCGGACGTGGACGCCCAGGCCCCGGAGGCTGGCCACCAGGTATTCGAAATGGGGGTTTAATTCCGGTGCGCCGCCGGTGAGGTCCACCACCGGAATGCTGCAGCGCGCCACTACCCGCAGGATTTGGTCGATAGTCGGCAGGGCCATCTGCTCCGGACGCTCCGGCCCGGCCTGGAGATGGCAATGTTTGCAGGCCTGGTTGCAGCGCCACCCCAGGTTCACCTGGAGGGTGCTCACCTCCACGGCCCTGAGTTCGGAGTACCCCAGGCTCTCCAGCTGCCGGGCAAAGGAGACCATAGCCTGCCTTTACATGGTGATTTTGGCCGCCACGTTGTGCATCTGCACCCCGTGGGCCAGGGCCGCGCCCCCCCGGATGGCGGCGGCGACGTGGACGGCTTCGGTCATCTCCTCCAGGTTGGAGCCGTTTTCCAAAGAGGCCCGGGTGTAGGCGTCGATGCAATAAGGGCACTGCACCGTATGGGCCACGGCCAGGGCGATGAGGGCCTTTTCCCGGACCGTCAGGGCGCCTGCGGCCATCACCCCCTGGTAATAATTCATGAAATTATCAAAGAGATCGGCCCGATATTTGCCTACTTCCTGGAATTTCTCCAGGTCCTTTTCCTCATAGTAATGGGACATCTCGCCTCCTATAAATTTGGGGGAGGGGGCCAGGGGCCACAGGCCCCTGCACCCTCC
>JAKAGH010000288.1 GCA_021817645.1 Deltaproteobacteria bacterium | reverse complement strand
CATAATCTTGTATTGCTCAAACATGGGCCGTTCCTCGTCCGCATAGACCATGCGGAATTCCACCTGGTCGCCGTGGCTGGTTTTTAAAGCCGCCATCACCTCTTTCATCTCTCTGCAGGGGATGCAGTATTTGGCGCCAAATTCATAGAGGGCAGGCTTGCCTTTGGCCGGAGCCGCGCCCTGTGCCAGGGTCGGCAGGGCCTGCCAGACCACCAGAAAACCCACCACCAGGCAAAACAAACCGATAAAAGTTCCACGTAAAAATTTCATTGGTACCCTTCCTTAGTGCATTGATTGATGTCAGACTTGCTGACCTTATTGTTGATTGAGGATGTCCCTGCTCAATGTCATCATAACCGAATAACCGTATTACTAAATATATAACCAAGTCTGAGAGAAAAACCGGCGCACCCTGATAAACTTTTCTCGCCCGGAATCAAAAAATCCTTCTCGAATATGCCGCCGGAATTAGCGCGAGGCCGGCGGGATTAAGAGCACCGGGCACTGGGCCAACCGGGAAACATTATGGGCCACGCTGCCCAGGAAAAGCTCCTTGATAAAGCCCTTCCCCTGGGTGCCCATGACAATTAAGGAAATATCCTGGGATTCCAAAACCTGGAGAATGGCCGGTAGGGGATGCCCCGGGTCAAAACAGTCGTTTACTACAGGAATCGCGGCCTCCAGGAGGCGTTGGTGCCATTTTTTTAATAATTGCCGGGCCGCGTCCTCGGCGATCTCCTGGTAGCCCGGCGGGTAGGCTTCTTGTCCCGGCACGTCCAGGGTGTTGAGCAGGGTCACCTGGCCTATTCCTTTCGCTGCCAAATTCTCCACAAATTCACCGGCCCGCATCCCGATTTCGGAAAAATCGGTGGGAAAGAGGACGTGGCGCAACAATGAGCCGCAATGCAGGCGGCAGGGGTCCGATCCCTGGGCCTTGGTAGCCCGCACGTTAATGAGCAGGGTGGGATACCTGGCATGATGGAGCAACGCACAGGTGAAGCACCCCAGAACCGCCTCCCTCCAGAGAGCGGTGCCGTGGGAGCCTACCACGATCAGATCGGCTCCATAACGGCAGGCGATATCATTCAAAGAATAGGCCGGCAAGCCGACGGGTATCTCCACCTCCACCTTAAATCCCTGGGCTTCCAGTTGCTGTTGCTGCGCTGCCAGCTTGGGTCGGGCATCCGCCCGCAGCATTTCTTCCAACCCCACCATGAATTTAGCCATGATGACGTTGGTCAGAATCACCCGGGAACACCCCAGGGCCTTGAATTCTCCGGCGCAGGCGACGATCTCCTCCCAGGCGGGGGACAGGTCGGTGGCCAGCACAATAGTCTTAAACATGGGCATATCTCTTGTACTTCATGAGACTTCTTTCTCCTCTCAGATTAATCTTCATCCCAAGGGAACGGATTTTTATGGGCGCAAGTGGGACAGACGTACAAGTCCTGTTCGCCGCGCCGCCCCTTCAGAAGGGTGGCTTTAGTCGCCTCGATGCCACAATCCACACAGCATACGGGAGTGAAATATTTCTGTCTGAACTTTAAGGCCACGCCCACCAGACTGATGAGCACCGGGACCTCCACCAGGGGGCCGATAACCGCGGCGAAGGCCTCCCCCGACTGCAGGCCGAAGACCGCTACGGCCACCGCGATGGCCAGCTCAAAGTTGTTGCTGGCGGCAGTAAAGGACAGAGTGGTGGAAATGCGATAGCCCGCCCCGGCCTTGGCCGACATGTAGAAGGTGATAAAGAACATGACGAAGAAATAGATGGCCAGGGGGATGGCGATGCGTACCACGTCCAGGGGGAGCTGCACGATATACTCCCCCTTAAGGGAAAACATCACGACGATGGTGAACAAGAGGGCAATGAGGGTGATGGGGCTGATCTTGGGCATGAATTTTTCTTCATACCACTTGATCCCCTTGCGTTTGACCAAGAAAAAGCGGGTGAACATGCCGCCGAAGAAGGGGATGCCCAGGTAGATCATCACGCTTTCAGCAACCTGGAGGATGGTGACCTTGACTTCCAGGCCCGAGGCGATGCCCAGCCAGGCGGGCAGGACGGTTACGAAGATATAAGCGTAGATGGAGAAAAACAGCATCTGGAAGATGGAGTTGAAGGCCACCAACCCGGCGCAGTATTCCGTGTCGCCCTGGGCCAGGTCGTTCCAGACGATGACCATGGCGATGCAGCGGGCCAGACCGATGATGATCAGGCCCACCATGTACTCCGGATAGCCGCTGAGAAAGGCGATGGCCAGCAGGAACATGAGGATGGGGCCGATCACCCAGTTCTGGATTAAGGAAAGGGTCAGGACCTTGAAGTTCTTAAAAACCTGGGGCAGTTCCTCATACCGCACCTTGGCCAGGGGCGGGTACATCATCAAAATGAGACCGATGGCGATGGGAATGTTAGTGGTGCCCACCTGGAAGACGGTCAACAACTTGGTGAAGCCGGGCAGAAAATAACCGAGGCCAACCCCGGCAGCCATGGTCAAAAAAATCCACAGGGTCAGGAAGCGCTCCACGAAACCCAGACGCTTGGCGACAGTGGCGGCCATAAGTGCTCCTATCTCTTTGATAACCGTATAATCGCTTTATTAAATATTATCAGCTAAAAAATTTTAGGTTCTAGGCAACCCCGGCGGTGACCGCTTCTGACCGGACCTCAGCCTCCCGGCACAGACGGAGTGCCGTTTGGCCTCCAGACAATGTTCCAGTTGCCTTCGTAATGTCTGGGCTTCTGGCTGGGTCGCCAACATTTCCGCCAGGAGCTTGAGCAATTTCTCTCCGGGGCTACCAGGGGCCACGGCCAAGCGGTAGTTCATCCACAATCCGTCTCGGCGGTCCGTGACCCAGCCCAGGTGATACAGATAGCGCAGGTGCCGGGAGGCCTTGGATTGGGTGATCCCTAAGACGTCAATGATATCGCAGACGCAGAGTTCCTCAGCACCTGACAAAAGCCAGAGAATTTTTAGACGGGTCTCGTCCGACAGGGACTTGAAAAACCGTGCCTCTTTCTTCATAATACTTGTTAATAACCGGATAACCGGGTAAGTCAAGATAAAAAAATTTATGATTAAAAAAGACCTGGATAATCAGCTCAAGAGCACTGACAGGCCGCGGCGCTCCCCTCCTTATTTTGCCCCTTACCCGCCAGCCATTGCTCCAGCCGGTCCTTGAGCGCCTGGGCCTCCGGGCTGGAACTCAAGATATCCGCCAGTAGTTTGAGCTGCTTATCTTCTGGGCTGTCGGGGGCCACGCTCAGTGAGTAGTTCATCCAGACTCCTTCTCGGCGGTCCGTGACCCAACCCAGGTGGTAGAGATAGCGCAGGTGCCTGGAGGCCTTGGACTGGGTGATCCCCAGGACTCCCATGATGTCGCAGACGCATAGTTCTTCTTTCAACATCAGGAGCCAGAAGATCTTCAGCCGGGTTTCATCAGCCAGGGATTTAAAGAGTCGGGCTTCGTTTTTCATAAATTTTTTATAACCGGATAACCGGATATTGTCAATTTTATTTTTTATGGTTATCTTTTCTTTCTCAGGAATATTTGCCTGAAGGAGGGATGTCATGGCTAAGGTGGCAATCAACGGCATGGGGCGGATTGGCCGGGCGGCTCTGAAAATCATTCTCGACACATCGGCCTTGGAGTTGGTGGCGATCAACGATCTCATGGCCCTGGATAACCTGGTGTACCTGCTGAAATACGACACCGTGTACGGCAGGTATGAAAAAAAAGTGGAAATCGCAAGCAGCGATTTGATGGTGGCCGGGAAACGCTATCGTTACTTGAGCGAAAAGGACCCGGCCCGCCTCCCCTGGCGAGATTTAGGCGTGGATATCGTTTTTGAATGCACCGGGGTCTTCACCCGCAAGGCGGACCTGGAAAAGCACCTCCAGGCCGGGGCCAAACGGGTCATCCTCTCGGCGCCGGTGAAGGGTGAAGCCGACATCCCCATGGTGGTCTGTTGCGTCAATGTCCCAGGAACTTCCTGCGAGCTGGTCTCCTGCGCCAGTTGCACCACCAACTGCATCGCCCCGGTGATGGAGGTGATAGGGAGAAGGATCGGGGTAAAAAAAGCCATCATGACCACCA
>JAKAGH010000287.1 GCA_021817645.1 Deltaproteobacteria bacterium | reverse complement strand
GAGAGCCAATAGACCCGATCCTTAATACGCACCGCGGATTTGCCTTCTAAGCTCTTCCGGCTGTCCACCACATCCAGCATTTGGGTCAGCATGGGCCGGGCGTCTTCCGGGGCGAAAAAATCCGCCAGGCATTTTCCTTTGATGCCCGCAGCCGGGAGGCCCAAGGCCCGGGCGGCGGCGGTGTTGGCGCTGATGACCGTCCCCTTCTCATCCAGCAAAAAAATAAAATCCTTGGCGTTTTCCACCACCGACTTATACTGCTCCCGGCTGCGGCGCAAATCCGTCGTAGTATTGTCAACCTCCCGTTGCAGTTCCACGGACCAGCGCATTTCGTAATAAATGACTGCTGCGGCCGCCAGTACCAGGGCGAAGATCAGAATCCCTTGAATTAAGAATTGCCGGATATACAGGGAATGGATGGTGCCGTAGACTTCATCGTTGGGCGCAACTACCGCCACCGGCCAGATCCGGGAACCATCCGGGGTCAACTTGGCGTGGCTGTAAGCCACAAATTTAGTCATCTCGCCGATGACGCCCCGGTGCCAGCCGGAAATATATTGGGAAGTCCCTTCTTCGCCGGCCAGCATCTTCGATTTCTGGATTTCGTTGATCTTGCTGAAACTGATCACCGGATTGCGCCGGCCCCGGGCCGTAAACGCGTCTTCCCCGATGAACTCCCGCTCCGGATGATAGAGAAATACCCCATCGCTGTTAAGCACCCAACAGTAGCCCGTGCGTCCGGAGCGAATCCCTGAGCAGTAGTGGCCGGCGAGTTGGCTGGCATCGATCTTAAACAATAGCACTCCGTCCAGAATGCCCGTCGCCTTGGGATGTGACTCGTCCACGCTTTCTTCATATACGGGGGTTGCCAGGACAAAAAAGGGGACCTGATGGCCTGCCATTGGCTGCAAGTCAATGTGCCCCTGGTAGATGCGGCCGCGGTTGGTGGGATCTTTGGCCCAGGTCACCTCAGGGGAGGATTCATTATCCTTATGGGTGATGACCCGCGGGCCGCTGGCATCCAGGATATAGGTGCGTCCTGTATCGGGACCCGCAAAATCGATCCTCTCGATGGCGGTTACACCCAGTTTGGAGAGATCGTCGAAACTGACCTTCATGCGGTTCGCCCAGGCCACTTCTTCCAGATACTGGATGGCTGGGGAGTAATTGAGGATTTTCAGCTCCCGGCGTAAAAACTCCAGGGCGTCTTCGATCTGCCGGGCAGTGGTCTTGGCCAGGATCAACTGTTGCTGCTGAAAGTCCTCGGAAACTATTTCCTGCGTCCGCTGCAGGGAGAGTAGACCCAGAACAAAGGCCACCGCCAGCAACAGAACCACCAATAGGCCCAAGCCCGTAAGCAGCCGGCGAATGTTAATCTTGTCCATCGGACTGCCCATGAGACGCAGACTCCTTAGAACTTTAATAGGTATAGCCTAGAAAAATTCGTAAATCAATTTGCCCGCGCTCCTGATGATAATTTTTGCCCCTGGTTTCAAGGAGCCTTGGAAACATCAAAATATTCCAAAAGAAATTTCTGGCCACTCCTTGACATCAAGAGTTACATTAGTTAATGTAATTCTTTATGACTAAAACCGGTTCTTTTAACTTATGTTTGCCCAAACCCCCTCTGGTGGAAAGGGAACTTCTGACCTCGGAGCAGGCGCTCGAACTGGTGGCAGTCTTCAAGACTCTGGCCAACGATACCCGTCTCAGGATGCTTCATGCCCTGGTAAGGGCGGGGGAAATGTGCGTCTCGGAAATGTCGGATCTGCTGGCCATGAAGCCCCAGGCCATCTCCAATCAGCTGATCCGCCTGGCGGATCGAGGTATCGTGGGCTCCCGGCGCAACGGCAATAACATCTATTACCGGATCGTCGATCCATGCGCCGTCCAGCTTCTGGACCATGGCCTCTGTCTCAGTGAAGACGCCAAAGCGAGAAGCAGATGAATTTTTCCCAAGGACAAGAGCATGCTTTCCAGGAAGCCTTGACATATTTGCAGGAGGCCATGGCCGCGGAAAAATGCCGGGCTTGCGGCTGTTTCCACAACCTCCTTTCGGCCCTGGAGCAGGTTTTCCCGAAAGGAGAAGACCCCGAAGACTTCAGGAAAGCAGTGCAGGCGGCAAAGCGTTGTCTGGTGAAACAACGGTATGACTGCCTCGGGTGCGAAGTCTGCATCCCGCCCCTGGTGCTGAGTGCCTTAACTCTGGCCTTGGGTGAAGCTGTCTCCGAGCTGGAGGTCTGTCCTGCGGAAAAGGTGGAAGAACGCCGCGGTTGGCCGCCGCTGCCGGGGGCCTACCAGGTGCTGCGCTTCCACGCGCCGGTGGCCGTCTGCACCCTAACCTCAGAGGAACTGACGGCCGCGGTGGTTCGGAAGGCCGGGCCAGAAATCGCTCTAGCCGGTACCTTGCACACCGAAAACTTGGGCATCGAGCGCCTTATCCAGAATGTCCTGGCCAACCCCCATATTCGTTTTGTAATTCTCTGCGGTGCTGATTCCCATCAGGCCGTGGGGCACTATCCTGGGCAATCGTTGACGGCCCTGGCGCAGCATGGCCTTGATGAGCGCCGGCGCATTATCGGCGCGCAGGGCCGGCGGCCGGTGCTGAAAAACCTCAGTTATGAAGCCGTGGCCCACTTTCGAGAAGTGGTGCAGGTGATAGACCTTATTGGCGAACGGGATTCCTTGAAGGTTCTTTCGGAAGCCGAGCGTTGCGCCGCCCGAAATCCGGGACTTGCCGAACTCTTTGCCCTCTCTCATATGATCACGCCGGTCTCTGGTTATGTACCCGCTCACATGGTGAGCGATCCGGCCGGTTACTTCGTGATCTATGTGGACCGTGATCGAGGGTTGCTTTCCCTGGAACATTACCTCAATGATGGTCTGCTGGACACCGTGATTGAAGGTAATTCGGCTGCGGAGCTCTACACCCCTGCCATAGAGCGAGGCCTCATTTCCCGCCTGGACCACGCAGCTTACCTGGGCCGAGAACTGGCCTGGGCCGAATACAGCTTGCATTCCGGGGAGCCGTTCGTGCAGGATGCCGCACCTGAAATGGCTGCGCCACCAATCCTGGTCAACGTCGCCTGTGGGCCTGCCTGCCGGGAGACCGGGGCCTGAGGGACCTGAGAAGCAGCCGGTCGGTTGCGCATCTAGAGCGGAAAATCAGTCCAAATATCTTCGATGAGGAACGCTAATTGAAAGGCAGTCGCAAGTCTTCCACATTTGCCGTGATCACCGCCCTCGCGGTCGCCCTTTTGCTGGTCTCCGGCTCCCGCCCCCAGGCGGGTGAGGCTGCGGCAACACCCCAGGCTATCCTGGGCGTCGATAATTTCATGAAGAATGTGGACCGCTACCGGGGCAAGGTGAGCCTTGAAGGAGTAGTCAGCGCCGTGGCCCCGGACCAGCAGGCGATTTCCCTCATCGATAGCGGGGAGTTTCAGGACTGCGGCGTCACCACCTGCGCCCAGTTGACCTTGCCGGTGCAATGGCGAGGCCCCATGCCCGCCGTGCGCGACCTGGTCCGGTTAGAAGGGCAGTCCCGGGAAGTCAACGGCAAGCTAGTGTTTGTGGCGGATAAGTTGGAGAAGATGACTCGCCCATGACCTCGTTTGGACAGAAATTGCGGCGCTTCCTTCTGCCTCTGGCGGTTTTTCTGGGGGTGGCGGCGGCGCACTTTGCCTGGTCCATTCTGTTCCCGGAAGTGGACCCGGCCCAAGCTCGGTGGGCTACCTTGCCAGCCTCCGAAATCCCCTGGCTGAATCGCTACCTGGAGACCCAGGGATACTGGCTGGGCTACTCCTACGCGCTGTCCCTGGCCTTTGTCGCTGTGGCCTTGCGCCGTTACCGGGAAGAGCGCTTCTGTTCCGCCCAGACCCTGGCTTTCGGAGGAGTGACCCTCTCGGGCTTCCTGGCGCTATCAGGCTGCTTCCTGGCGGGGTGTTGCGGCTCCCCCATGCTGGTAGTTTATTTGAGCCTGTTCGGAGCCTGGTTCCTCCCCTTGGCCAAGCCCTTTGTTGCCGTGGTCACAACTATCTCCATCATCGGGGCCTGGTGGTGGATGCAACGCCGTCACCGGCAAGTGATCGCAAAGGCCGAGAATGTTCCGCCTTC
>JAKAGH010000286.1 GCA_021817645.1 Deltaproteobacteria bacterium | reverse complement strand
TTAATGAATTAATTGATCGGCTGGCTAACTATTTTAAGTTGTCAAATGAAGATAAAAATGAACTAGTCCCAAGCGGACGTGATACCAGACATGCAAATAGGGTAAAATGGACTAGAACTTATTTTAGAAAGGCATCTTTAGTTGAATCAGTAGGTAAGGCAAAGGTAATAATTACACAACGTGGCTTAGATGTTATTTCAAAAAAACCTGAAAATATTGATATAAAATTCCTTGACCAATTTGAAGAATTCAAGGCCTTTCGCACGGTAGCAAAATCTGAGACAAATGGAACAAAAGATACTCCCTCGGAAGAGGTTCTGAAAACTCCAGAAGAAATTCTCGAAGATGGGTATAGTAACTTAAGACAAGAATTAGCTAAGGAGGTTTTGGATAAAGTCAAAGGTTGTTCGCCAAAATTCTTCGAGAATCTTGTGGTTGATTTGTTAGTTTCAATGGGTTACGGGGGGTCAAGAAAAGATGCAGGAAAAGCTGTTGGTCAGAGTGGAGATGGTGGTATTGATGGGATTATAAAAGAAGATAAACTAGGACTTGATGTTGTTTATATTCAAGCAAAAAGATGGGAAAATAATGTTGGGAGACCAGTTGTCCAAGCTTTTGCAGGGAGTTTAATGGGCAAGAGAGCAAATAAAGGAGTGATGATAACGACATCTAAATTTTCGCAAGATGCTAGAGATTATGTAAAAAATATAGAAAAAAAGATAGTTTTGATCGAAGGAGATGAACTTGCTCAATTTATGATTGATCATGATATTGGAGTTTATGAAACTGCTAACTATGTAGTAAAGAAAATAAATACAGATTATTTTGAGGAATTATCGTGAGGTAATTTTTTGCAATATACCCAGAAAACCCTGGATTGGATGTAGCTTATATGGTTAGTAAATACGATATTCTTAAGATTTGAAAGATGACTAAAGCAAGGGCGAATCATTTATGTTCTAAATGTGCTAAGGAAATCGTCCCTGGGGAGAATTATTATAAAGAATACCTCAAAGAGAAATATATTCATATGTTAGACCTCAAAAAATATTGTGCATCATGTTATGAGATATATGGAGATCAATTACTAAAAAAATGATTTGAAGGCTCTACAAAATTAAGGACAAAATTATTTATGGTAAGGCATGATTTACACTCATTTATTAATGGGCTGTGCCACCCTCCCTTGCTGACCTTTTAAGGTAAAAATGCAAACCGGCGAATACAGCAAGACGGCCATGGGGACCGCGTTTATGCGGGCTTATCATGCGGCGCAGGACCGGCCGCCGGTCTTTGAGGACGTGCTGGCGCAGCGGCTGCTGACCGCGGAGGAATACCGGACCAGCGAGGAGCGGCATCTGCGGGCCTTCCAGGTCTTTCATCCGGAGCAGGCCGCGGCCTATCCGGATCGGGAGGAAGCCCTGGCCCACTGGATGCAGAACGCGGGCGCGCCCGCCATCGTCCTGGGCCGGGCGCGCTTTTCCGAAGAGCTCTTGGAGCAGGCCGTCAAAGATGGGGTCAGGCAATACGTGATCCTGGGCGCGGGCATGGACACCTTTGCCTGGCGGCGGCCGGATTTACTGATGCACTTAGAGGTCTTCGAGATCGACCATCCGTCCACCCAAAACCATAAACGGCAGCGCCTCCGGGAAGTGGGCCTGGAGGAGCCGGAGCGCCTCCACTTCCTGCCCTTGGATTTCAGCCTGGATAATCTAACCAAAGCTCTGGGGAGTTCGGCTTACGACCCCCAGGCTCCCACCTTTTTCAGCTGGCTGGGGGTGACCTATTATCTGCCCTGGGAGGCCATCTTGAGTACCTGGCGGGCCATCAGCGAAGCGGCGCCCCCGGGCAGCGCACTCACCTTCGACTACCTGGATGCCGCCGCGTTCGACCCGGCGCGGGTCTCCAGAAGGGTGCAGATTATGATGGAAATCGTCACCCGGGTGGGGGAGCCCATGATCACGGGGTTTGCCCCGGAGACGCTGGCCGCGGACCTGGCCGCCGAGGGCCTGCGGCTTCAGGAGAACCTGGACCCCGGGGCCATCCAGGAGCGCTTTTTTCAAGGGCGCCCCGACGGCTATCATGCCTGCGAACACGCCTACTTTGCCCGGGCGCAGGTGGCCTGACCGCAGCCCCCAGCCAATGTGATTCAATTTTTTCCCCTCTCCACCCCTTGGGGGGAGAGGACAGGGTGAGGGGGGCAGCCGAAGACGCCACCCCTCGCCCCATCCCTCTCCCCTCGAAGGGGAGAGGGGTTTTTTTACAAATGTCTGACTGGCCACATTTTTGATCACCAAGTTACCGCCACTCTTGCAAATTTTCTGATAGAACTATATCAGGTGAGATTAGGTGGGCGCTCGATAATCCCCCTAAATCCCCCTTTAAGAAAGGGGGACTTAAAAGGATGGGGAAGGGGAGCAGCCAAAGAGACCCGTTTGTCAGAGCGAACTCTCGTGGCGGATACCCACGGGCGGACACATGGGTCCGCCCCGACCACAACCAATTTAGCCTTGGAGGGTGGGCAGGCCCCACCGTCAGCAAGCGGTGGGCCGTGCCCGCCCCACATTTTTGGAGGCAGACCCATGAAGTTTAAAGAGACCAACCAGGAAATGATGACGACATCTTTTGCCACCATCAAGGGGGACACGTCCCTGAAGGAAGCCTACGAGGCCGTCAAAAAGAACCTGGAAGGGCCGCCCCATGCCCCCGGGCTGGTGGTGGTGGATGCGGCCGGGAAATATGCCGGTTTATTCACCGTGGATGATTTAATGCGAGAGCTGACCGGGCTGTACCGTCAAGGCTGCGAGCAGGCCGAGAAGGAGGGTGGGTCCGAGAGATTTTTCAGTCGCTGCGAACTGGTGGGCCTCAAACAGGCCGCGGATATCATGAGCGCCAAATGGGCGGCGGTCCAGGCCGGGGACGGCTTTGCCACGGCCTGTGAGGCGATCCTGTATAAAAAACTCAACCTGGTGGCGGTGGTGGATGCCAGCTCAAAACCGGTGGGGATCATCACCCGGCGCAAGGTGCTGGTGGAGATCGCACCCCGGATGTTTAAATGAGCGGTTAAAAGAGGATTAATCTTCGTGGGGGGCCGCCGGAAAATTATCTTCGGGCCGAGCGGTTGCCGTAACGGTAAAGGTATTCTTCCAGAGTAAAAAAACCGTGATGGTTGCGGTCCAAAGCTTGGAAGATGAAATCGGCATCGAGAAATTCATCCCGGCTGACGCTGCCGTCCCGGTTGGTGTCCAGGGCCCGAAATTGATCTGCTAACGTCACCGGTGTAAAATGTTCCTCCCGGGTGATGAAACCATCGCCGTTGCGGTCGTATTTCCGGAATTCATATTCTATATTGCGCCGCCGCATGGGAGAGCCTTCTTTAAAAAAGGCAAGGTACTCCGCCAGGCTCACTTTGCCATCCCGGTCTTGATCCATCTCTTGAAACCTTTTCTCCCAGTAAGCCTGGGCCTCCTTCTGGACCGGGGGACCGGAAAAAGCCGGAGGCGCGTCCTGGACCAGGATCAGCACCAGGGCAGACAGAAAGAAAAAAATTTTGGAGGCCTGGAGCATTTCTGTCTTTCTCCACATACCCAAAGTTAAGTCCAGGACCTGGCCCCGTCAACCTCTGTTGGCTATGGGCGGCTGGGGTCCGCATTAGATTTTGCATCTAAAGGGTGGGAAGGGGGTGTGGGGCGGAGAGGAGCGCAGGCGGGGAACGCCTGCGCCCTATCCCCTGGCCCCTGCTCCCTTATAACACCCCTTTGGTGGAAGGCACGCCTCGGGCCCGGGGTTCCGGTTGGGTGGCTGCGTCCAGGGCCCGGCCCGCGGCTTTGAAGATGGCTTCGATGATGTGGTGGGTATTCTCCCCGTAAGGCACGGTGATGTGCAGGGTGATGCCGCCGTGGACGCTCACCGCCCGCCAGAACTCCTTCACCAGTTGGGGCTCCAGGGCCGCACCCCCCGGGGGGAAGAGCACCTGGAAATGGAGAAAGGGGCGGTTGCTCAAATCCAGGGTTACCATCGCCAGGGCCTCATCCATGGGCACCCGGGCCGAACCGAAACGGCGCACACCGGGGCGCTGCTGCAGGGCCTCCCTGACGGCGTGGCCCAGGCAGATGCCGATGTCTTCCACAGTGTGGTGCTGGTCCA
>JAKAGH010000024.1 GCA_021817645.1 Deltaproteobacteria bacterium | reverse complement strand
GGCCTTGCCGCCGTCGGCCAGCAGGAAGATGGCCGCCACCACCAGAAAGAGGGCGACGATGCCCATAAGGCCGTTGCCGATGTAGGCCTCGCCTTTCACCTGGCCGGAAGCCACCTTGCTCAACAGGCTAAACGAGGTATAGAGCAGCGCGGCAATGGTGGTGATAAACATGAACCACATGGGGATCAGGGTGATGGTGGCCTTCTTGCCCTGGGACAGGAGCCACAGGGAGGCCACCAGCAGGGCCAGGGACGCCAGCAGCTGGTTGGCGCCGCCGAAGAGGATCCACAGGTACTGCCACCAGCCGGTTTGGATCAGCAGTAGAACGAGGACCGCGGCCACGAAGGTGGCAATCGGGCCGTTGCGCATTATCGGCAGTTGGTCACCCACCAGCTCCACCGTGGCGATTTTCATGAAACGCAGCACCAGTTGCATGACGGTGATGGCCAGGATAATGATGATCACCGTGGCCATGGTCTTGCCGTAGGCGAGGGGCAGGCCGATGATGTGGAGCAGGTTGGAGAGCCCGGTGGCGAAGACCGCACCGGGACCGCCCGCCTTCATCAGCGCCTGGTACTGGGTGAAGGGAATGGCCGCAGCCGCGGTCATCAAGGCCACCACCCCCAGGACCATCTCGGTGAACATGGAGCCGGCCAGCACCGGTTTGGCGTCACATTCGGATTCCAACTGGCGGCAGGTGCCGGAGGTGGTCACCATGGAATGCCAGCCGGAGCAGGCCCCGCAGGCGATGGTGACAAAGAGGATGGGCCACAGGGGGCCGATGCCCACGGTAAACTGGGTAAAGGCCGGCGCGTCCACCGGGGGCAGGCCCACGAAGATGCCGATGATCCCCCCGATCAGCCCCAGCATGACGATATAGAAGGCCACGTAATTGAGGGGCAGGGCGAAGCGCCAGATGGGCAGGACCGCACTGATATAGCAGAAGATGACCGCGAAGAGGCCCCAGGTGAGTTTGCTTTGGGCCAGGGACCCGAGTAATACGGGCGCCGGAAACATTTCCCCGAGTTTGATGCCCACCAGGGCCAGGGCCACGCAGATGGCGGTCATCACCAGGATGTTGACCCGCCAGCGGTAGAGCATCTGGCCCGCCAGGGCTCCGGACAGGCCCAGGATCAACACGGCCAGGGGACCGGAGGTCAGCTTGATCAGGGCCCCGGCAATGACGCCTCCGAAAGCCCCGGCCAGGAGCAGGAGATAAAAATAGACGAAGGAGAGCAAAATGGTGCGGGCCCGGGGGGAGATCAGCTTGTAGCTCAGGCCTCCCAGGGAGAGGCCGTCGGAGCGCATGGCCACTATCCCGGAGATGTAGTCATGCACCCAGCCGATGAACAGGACTCCCAGAAAGAGCCACAACAGGGCCGGGAGCCAACCCCACTGGAGGGCGATGATCGCGCCCACCACCGGTCCGGCGCCGGCGATGCTCTTAAATTGGTAACCGAAGAGGACGTTTTTGGAGGTGGGCATGAAATCCACCCCATCCATGTACATCTTGGCCGGGGTCACCCGGTTGGGGTCGGCCTCGACCACGTTGCGGTCCACATAACCGGCGTACCAGCGGTAGCCGCCAATGGCTACCGCCAGAGCTCCCAGGATGATGAAAGCTGCGTTCATGACGCCCTCCTCTTTTGGTGTGGCCGTGAAAACGGCCTTACTGCCGATCTCCGGAAAAATTACCTGAGAGTCTGACCCTCAGGCGTTGCCCCACCAGAGCTTTAAGTTCCTGACGCACCCTGATGGGGGAGAAACCGGGAAACTTACATACTGGGAGCTCCCGGGGCCGGTGTCACCTGGGGAAGACATAAAATTATAAAGACTGTTTGGAAGCTTAACCGGCCTTGATTCAAAACTACCATATCCCCGGAAGGAATGTAAATAGGGAGGCGGGAAATTGGTATGGCGTAGGGGCACAGCTTGCTGCGCCTTTTAGCCGGGGCCAGCAAACAGGGCACAGCAAGCTGCACCCCCGGCACCATTCCGCCGTTCGGGCTCCGGTTAGGCCAACCCATGATAAAATTTGACTGCGGTAAATCGCGGTCTTAAGATATTGAGTGTCTCGCAGCAAATATCGAGGGGTGAACCATGAAACAAAAAATCGGTTTTCTGGGTTTGGGCATTATGGGCGGAGCCATGGCCGCCAATATCCTCCGGGCCGGCTACCCTCTGATGGTCTATAATCGGACTGCGGCCAAATCCGAGCCGCTGGCCGAAATGGGGGCCGGCGTGGCCTCCAATCCCCGGCATCTGGCCCAGGCCACGGAAGTGATCATTACCATGGTCACCGGGCCGGAAGCCATGAACGACCTCCTCTGGGGCCCGGAAGGCGCAGTCGCGGGTTTTAATGAGAAAAAAGTCTTCATCAACATGAGTTCCGTGTCCCCCAGTTTTACCCGGGACCTGGCGGAGAGGCTGGCCCGAACCGGGGTGACCTTTATCGACGCGCCGGTCTCCGGCACCAAAAAACCCGCGGCAGACGCCGCCCTGGTGATCCTGGCCGCGGGTAAAGAAGAAGCGGTCACGGGCCTGGAACCCCTCTTTCTGACCATGGGGAAGAAAGTGATTTACTGCGGCCCGGTGGGGCAGGGGTCCATGATGAAGATGTTCATCAACCTGCTCCTGGGAGTGATGATGGCCGGGTTCGCGGAATGCCTCAACTTCGGCAGGCTGGGGGGCCTGGATTTCGAGGCCATGCTGGACACGGTCTCCTCCGGGGCCATGAATGCCCCCATGTTCCAGGTGAAGGCCGGAAACCTGCGGGACAAAAACTACCCTGCGGCCTTCCCCTTCAAACACCTGTCCAAGGACGCCAAGTTCGTGGTGGACACCGCCTTCGAGACCGGTGCGCCGGTGCCGATGGGGCAGGTGGTGCTCCACCTCTACCGTCTGGGCGTGGCCCAGGGCTGGGGCGAAGAAGACATCTCCGCCATCGCCCGGGTCATGGAGCACCTGAGCGGGAAATGATAGAGGGAAGGGGGCCGGGGATTGCTCTCCCTGGCCCTATACCTCGAAGAATTTCCACTAGAACTGAAACTCGGCCACCACCGCGGCGTGGTCCGAGGCCTGGTTCGCTTCGCTGGTTACTTCCGGATAATGGGGCCACTTTTTCTTGGTGAAGATGCCCCGCCTTTCGATGTGCATGCCTTGCAACCCGGTTTTCAGGGCGTCGGAGATCAGCAGATAATCTATCTGTTTTTTGCCGGTCTGATAAGTGCCCCGGTCGTCCTCCGGCCGTTCCAGGTTGACATTGTACAAACCCGGTTTGGTGACCAGGGGAGCCACGGAAGGACTGGCGGGGTCCGAGTTGAAGTCTCCGGCCACAACCACGAATTCCCGGTCTAGGTCGTGGGCGTCCACCAGCTCCGCCACCCGCTGGGCCTGGAGCAGCCGGCGGCGGTTGCTCTGGGGATCGTTCTTGGGCGAATACCCCATGGACTTGAGGTGATTTACCAGCAGATGGAGGGTCTGATTATTAGGGAGCTGCAGCTGGACCTCCAGGCAGTCCCGGGAGAAGGTGGCCACCTCCTTCCCGTCATAAATGGAGCGGTCAAATATATGGCTGCGCAGCCAGAGGAGGGGAAGCCGGGAGATGATGGAGACGTCGATGCCCCGCTCATCGTTGCCGTCAATCAGCATAATGTAAGGGTAGGGCGGGAGGTTATTCTTCTCCAGAAACTGGGGGTAGAGGATTTCGTCGTGAAATTTTTGCAGGAGAATCCGGTTTTCCACCTCTATCAAGCAGATGACGTCGGCATTGACGTCGGCGATAACCCGGGCGGTGTTATTCACGGCCGCGTCGCTGATAACTTTCGGGGTCAGGTCCACCGTCCCCACCCATTCACCGGCGCCGTTCACCTTATCATGCTTGCCCCGGATGTCGTTGATTTTCGCGAATCCTTTCAGTTTGTTGGTTAAAGCTTTGATTTTTTCCTGGTCGAAAGTCTCTTCTTTCAGTGCCGCCTGCAATTCCGCCACGAAACCCAGCAATTCATTCGAGCGCTGGGCGCTTTCATAAAAAATCTTGGGCCGACTGAAAAGATTCTCACAATTGAAGGTGGCAATGCGCAGACTGCTGGCCATGTCTCTGCCTCCCATTGTTAAGTGGTTGATTTTTTGCAGTTGTTGGGAGTTATGAGGATGGCAGGAATGGGGATTTTTGTCAAGAAAATTGAGTTAAATAAATCTGGTAATAGTAGTCAAAATATCAACTAGTTTTGTCGAGATGGGGCACACGGCGGGACGGCGCAGCGGGAGCGTTGGGCCTGGGAAATCTCCCGGAACTTAACCGTATTTTCCGGTGATGTAATCCTCCGTCTTCTCGTCCCGGGGCCGGGTGAAGATCTGGCCCGTCTCGCCGAATTCTATCAGTTCCCCCAGGTACATAAAGCCGGTGTCGTCGGAGACCCGGGCCGCCTGTTGCATATTGTGGGTGACGATGATGATGGTGTAGAGCTTTTTCAGCTCCCGCATCAGTTCCTCAATGCGCAGGGTGGCCAGGGGATCCAGCGCCGAGCAGGGCTCATCCATCAGCAGAATCTCCGGCTCCACCGCCAGGACCCGGGCGATGCACAGGCGCTGCTGCTGCTCTTCGGTGAGGGCCAGGGCGGGGGTCTTGAGGCGGTCTTTGACCTCATCCCAGAGCTGCACCGCGGCCAGCGAATGTTCCGCCAGGTCCTCCAGTTCCCGGCGGGCCGGCCGGCCGTGGAGCCTGGGGCCGTAAACCACGTTGTCATAGATGGATAAGGGGAAGGGGTTGGGTCTTTGGAAGACCAGGCCCACTTTTTTCCGGAGGTGAGTGAGGTCCGTTTCGGGCGCGTAGATGTCCTTCCCGTCGATGAGCACCTCCCCGGTGATCCGCACTCCGGGGATGAGGTCGTTCATGCGGTTGAAGGTGCGCAGCAGGGTGGATTTGCCGCAGCCCGAGGGGCCGATGAGCGCAGTGATGGTCTGCTGCTGAAAAGCGGCGTGGACCTCTTTCAGGGCGTGGAAGTCGCCATAGTAAAGATTGAGACCCCTGAGGGTGATGATCCCCTCAAGGGGGCACTGGAGGGAATTATCCGAATCTGCCGGAGATGTAGTCATCGGTGCGTTTATCTTTGGGGACGGTAAAAACCCGGTGCGTGTCGCCGATCTCGACGATCTGGCTCATCAGCAGAAAGGCCACCCGGTCCGTGGCCCGGGCGATCTGCTTGGTGTTGTTGCTCACCAGGATGATAGTATAATTCTTTTTCAGTTCAAACAAGGTCTGTTCGATCTTGGCGGTGGAAATGGGGTCCAGGCCGCTGGTGGGCTCATCCAGCAGCACCACCTCCGGTTCCATGGCCAGGGTGCGGGCGAGACAAAGGCGCTGCTGCTGGCCCCCGGAGAGTTTCAGGGCCGAATCATGCAGACGGTCTTTCACTTCCTCCCAAATCTGCGCAGCCTGGAGGCTTTTTTCCATCAGTTCTTCCAATTCCTGATGGGGCCGGCCAGCCAGGCGGGGGGCCAATACCAGATTCTCCCGGATGGAGCGGGGCAGGGGCATGGGCTTGCTGAGGACCAGGCCCACCCGGCGGCGGAGATTCACCACATCGCAGTCCGGGGCAAGAATATCTTCGTTATCCAGCCAGACCTTGCCTTCCACCCGGACCCGGGGGATGAGGTCGCACATGCGGTTTAAGACCGTCAGCAGGGTGCTCTTGCCGCTTTTCGAGGGGCCCATAAGGCCGAAGATCTCTTGGGGCCGGATCTCCAGGTTGATATCGTTCAGGGCCTGAAAATCCTTATAAAAAAAGGAGAGGTGCTCCAGGCGGATTTTGTTGGGTTCGGTGTTCATGATGCTATATCTGACAGCTGAAAGCTCTCCTCACGAAAACCGCCGCATCATCCGCTGCATCAGGCCGTAGGCGACCAGGTTGATCAAGAGAATGGAGAACATGAGGATGGCCGCGGTGCCGTACGCGTTGGGCATGGAAATGCCCTCCCGGGCCAGAATGTAAAAATGCACGGCCATGGTGCGCCCGGAATCGAACAGTGACGTGGGCGTGCGCAAGGCCGCACCCGCGGTGAAGAGCAGCACCGCGGTCTCCCCCAGGGAACGGCCCACGCTGAGCATGATGCCGGTGGTGATGCCCGGCAGCGCGCTGGGCAGCACGATCCGGGTGATGGTCTGCCACTGGCTCATGCCCAAAGAATAACAGACCTGGCGGTACTCTTGGGGCACGGCCTTGATGGCCTCCTCCGCAGTGCGGATGATGATGGGCAGCACCATGATGGCCAGAGTCAGCCCCCCGGAGATAATGGACCAGCCGAAGCCCAGTTTCATGACGAAGAGGACAAAACCGAAGAGGCCCAGGATGATGGAGGGCACCCCGGCCAGGCACTCCGCGCCGAAGCGGATGATGCGGGTGGCCCAGCCCTCCCGGGTGTATTCCGTAAGATAGATGGCGGTGCCCACTCCCAGGGGGGAGGCCAGGGCGATGGCCAGCAGCGTCAGGTAGACGGTGGCGATGATGGTGGAGAAAATCCCCCCGTGGCGGCCCATGTCCGTGGGGTCTTGGGAGAGGAAACTGAGGGTGACCTGGGGCAGGCCTTTTACGGAAATATTGACGATGATGAAAACCAGAATGAGCAGGGTCAAGCCGGTGAAGGCCCACAATATGGTCTTGGCCACGACCTGGGTGATACGGGGATGAAGACGCCAGGCCATGCTTACCTCCGCCGGGCGATGAGAGTGGCCGAAAGGTTAAGAACCATGATGATCACAAAGAGGACGATGCCGGTGGCGAACAGGGCCTCCCGGTGCCGGCCCGCGGCATAACCCAGCTCCAGGGCAATGTTGCTGGTCAGGGTGCGCACCGGCTCCAGAACGGAGGAGGGCAGCTTGATGGCGTTGCCGGCCACCATGATTACCGCCATGGTTTCCCCTATGGCCCGGCCCATGCCCAGGATGACGGCAGTGATGATGCCGGAGGAGGCTGCAGGCAGCACCACCCGCCGCACTGTCTGCCACTCGGTGGCTCCCAGGGCGATGGAGCCGTCCCGGTAGACGTCCGGCACCGCGGTGAGGGCGTCGATGGAAATGCTGATCACCGTGGGCAGGATCATGATGCCCAGAATGACCGATGCGGCCAAAAGAGAGAGCCCGGGGCCGCCCAGGTGATCCCGGATCAGGGGCACCAGCCAGATAACACCCAGGAAGCCGTAGACCACCGAAGGAATGCCGGCCAGCAACTCCAGGGTGGGTTTCAGCAGCCGCCGCACCCTTTCTGAACAAAACTCCGCCAGGACAATGGCACAGGCCAGTCCCAGGGGCACCCCCAGGACCATGGCCCCCAGGGTGACCAGGAGTGAGGAGACGATCATGGCGCCGATGCCGAAGAAGCCCTTGGTGGGGGCCCAATGCGTGGAAAAGATAAAATCCTTGAGCCCCGTGTGCATGATCAGGGGCAGGCCTTCCTCAAAGATGAAAATGGTGATGATCACCAGGGAACTGATGGAAGACAGGGCCAGGAGAAAGAGCACCCTTTCGACGAATTTTCCCTTATCCACTACTTAACTCCCACCAAACCTTCCGCCTCCAGCAACTGCTGGCCCGGGGGGCTGAGGATAAAATCCACAAAGGCCTTACATTCGCCGGCCGGGGGCACCCGGCTCACCAGGAGAAAACGGCGCACCAGCTTGTAGGACTGTTTCTTGATGTTCTCCCGGGTGGGCAGGACGCGGTCAATAGCCACGGCCTTGACCCGCTCATCCACCAGGCCGGCGGAGATATAACCCAGAGAATAAGGGTCCCCGGCGACAATCTCCCGCACCGCGCCGTTGGAATCCTGCACCAGGGCCGAGGGAGTGAATTCGGTTTTGCCCATGACCATATGTTCAAAGGCTTCCCGGGTGCCGGACCCCTCTTCCCGGGTGATAAGATCAATAGTATGGGGCGCCAGGCCCAGGTCCCGCCAGTCGGTGATTTTCCCCTGGAAGAGTTGCCGCAACTGCTCCAGACTCAGGTTGTTCAAGGGATTGCTGGGGTGGACCACCACGGCGATACCGTCCCAGGCAATGGCGATTTCATGGAGCTTTTTCTCCGCGGCTACCAATTCCCGGGAGGAAGCTCCCAGGTTTGCCGCTCCCTGCTGCGCGGCAAAAATACCGGCGCTGGACCCTCCCCCTTGCACATCAATGCGCATCCCCGGATGCTGCTGCATGTAGACTTCCGAGAGCTTTTCGGCAAAGGGCTGCACCGAAGTGGAGCCGGCGATGCACAAGCTATGACTCCCGGCTTGGTCCCCTCCCTTACAGCCCCCCAACCCCGGCAAGAAACCCAAAAGCAACAGCAAGAGGCTGCCCCAGCGGAGCAGCCTGCCGCTCCGCCGACTGAAGCCCACAGCAGATGCGCACCTCTTGCGGCGCTCCGGTGCCGAGTTGGTCTTTCCAGGGAAAAATGACATGGTTAGAAAGGGGGCGCCCCCAAAATACTCCCAGGGAAAATAGAAGAAAGGGTCGTTGCTATTATTACAAAAAACAGAGAAACTTCAATCCAAAAGAATCCAAAATGACCGAACCTAAGCCACACGGGCATTTCTCAAGGGCAACAATAGTCTGGTGAGAAGGGATTATGGAACTTTTGCATCCTGCGGCGAAATTTCTGGAACAGCGCCGCTTCGAGAAGTTCGCCCGGAGCCTGATCCGCCTGCCGCAAGGGGATGAGACCTCCTGGGATTACCTGCTGCCGGAGGCTAGATGGCAAGAGATCATCTCAGGCCTTAAGGACCCGGAGACCTGGTTCATGGGCTTGTCCCAGGCCACGGGGGTTTATTTTTTTCCGTCCCGGGAATGGCCGCCCCGGCTGCTCAGATATCTGCGACGGTTGGGGGTGGGACGGGTGCTGGAGGGAGGAGCCGGCCGGGGCCATCTCACTGCGGCCCTGGCGCCTCTGGCCGCGGCTGCGGGCCTGGACTTTCTGGCGGTGGACCGGGGAGACGGCGAGTTCCAGGCCGGGCTGCCGGTTTGCCCCTTGGTACAGCCGGGGGATGTCTTCCAGGTGATCGGGGAATTCCAACCCGCCGCGGTCATCTATGCCTGGCCGCCCCCGGGGCAGTCCCTGGCCCCCCTCTTTAACACCCCGTCGCTGCGCTATCTCCTGTTGATCGGGGAAGAGGCGGGCGGCGCGGCCGGGGCTCCGGAGGACTGGGAGAGGCTCCCCCATAAAATTTCTCCCTGGTTGGGCTGTTTTTCCCGGGGCCGCACTGGACCGGAGCGGCATCGCGTGACTATCTTCTTTAGGGAAGCAAGGCAAGGTTTCCGGTCAAAGGAGAGGAGAAAAGATTGATGGCGGACCATGTCCCCTTTGTGGTGGAAGAAGAGTGTATAGCTTGCGGCGCGTGCGAAGAGATTTGCCCCGAGGTCTTCAAAGTCAACGAGACTCTGGGCTTTTCACAGGTGATCAATCCCACCGGCGCCCCGGAGGAGAAGATTCAGGAAGCCATTGACGACTGCCCGGTTAACTGCATCCATTGGGCGGATGAGATGGAATAGCCATTTGTTCCGAAAAGTTGGTGGCACAGGCTATCCAGCCTGTGCGGGTTACCGAGGCGGGCGAGACGCCCGCCCTACGCGCTTCCATGACTTGCTGTGAGACAAAGATCATGAGCAACTGTATTGAGGAAAGGGTATGAAACAGGTCAATCTTTTTGCAGAGGGCAAATTCAGCGATAAGGGCATGGCCAAACTCCTGGTCCATGATTCCCCTTATTTCAAAATCCTCAATTTCAATTTTCAGCCGGGTCAGGAACTGCCGGTGCACGCCCACGACATCGAAGGCCAGGTGAGTATCGCGGTGCTGGCAGGGGAGGGGGAGTTTCTGGGGAAGGACGGAGCTTCTTTACCCGCACCTACAGGAGCGGTGTTGGTTTGCGACATCGCCGAACCCCACGGCTTCCGGGCCAAGACCGCGGCCCGGCTCCTGGTGACCATCGCGCCGCCTATTTGAGGGCCCCAGCTATTCTCTCCAGGGCTTATTGCCCTGGTAGGCCTGGAGCTGGCGGCCGTAGCGAGCAAGGTCCTCTTTGGGGGGGGGAGCTTGGGCTTTTAACAGGTTTAGCGCCTCTTCCTGGGTGGCCGCGGCCTCTTTGAATTTGCCGGTCTCAGCGTAGGCTGCGGCCAGGGTATGGAGGGAATCGGCGGTTTTGTGGAGCAGCACCGCTTTCTGGGCTAATTCCAGGGCGCGCGTGCCGTTTCTATATTTGTCGGTCTTACTGGTGGCGAAAACCCAGGCCAGGCCGAGATAAGTCAAATAATGCGGCTTTTTCTCCAAGGCCTTGGTGAGATCGGCAAGAGCCTCCTCGTATTTGCCTTTTTTGCCGTAGCAAAGCCCGCGTAAGGTGTAGGCATCGTAGAAATCGGGTTTTAGCTTGATAGCTTCCGTATAATCGCTAATGGCCTGATCAAGTTCCCCTTTTTTCCTCCGGGCCGTCCCCCGGTTCATGTAAGCGGCAAAAAAATCGGGTTTTAACAGGATAGCCTCGGTATAATCGGCAATGGCTTGATCCAGATTGCTCTTGTCCAGTTGGCCGCCGCCGCTGATAAAATAATCCATGGCTGACTTCGCGGGCGCGGGCGGGATGGGGGCCTCAACAATCTCCTGCTGGGAGGCGGCTAGACCGGGCCAAGCCGCCAGCATGGCGCCCCAGGCAAGGGCGAGTAAGATAAATTTAAGGTTGGGGCGGGGTGGCATATAATTTCCCGGATCAAAGGCAAAATTCTGCTTCCTTGAATTTATAAATCATCATAAAAACTTAAAAATCACAAGAAGAATTACCCTGAGGCCGGCCTCCGGCGCCGGGAGGATTTTTCGGGTCAGCCGTAAGGCCGTTTGATGAATCTGGAAGGGATTGCTGCTTTATTTTGCACCGGATTGTGATAAATTCTAATATTGTTTTTCATGATAGACGGAGCTTTTGAGTCGACTATGAATGCCACCAGAAAATTGTTCGGCACCGACGGCGTCAGGGGCGTAGCCAATATCTATCCCATGACCGCCGAGGTGGCCCTGCAGCTGGGCCGGGCCCTGGCCTATGTCATCAAGACCAGTCCCGGGAAAGACCGCATCGTCGTGGGCAAAGACACCCGGTTGTCCGGTTATCTCCTGGAGTACGCCATTACCGCGGGCATCTGTTCCATGGGCGTGGATGTCCTGTTATTGGGACCGCTGCCCACGCCGGGGATCGCGTTCATCACTTCCTCCATGCGGGCCGATGCCGCGGTGGTCATTTCGGCCTCCCACAACCCTTACCAGGACAACGGCATCAAGTTTTTTTCCGGGGATGGTTTCAAGCTGCCCGATGAGATTGAAGCCCACATCGAGAAATTGATGACCGATCCGGATGTGGATGAGGCCCGGCCCACGGCCACCGAGATCGGCCAGGCCTTCCGGATCGACGACGCCCGGGGCCGCTACGTCTCTTTTCTGAAGAGCACCTTCCCCAAAAACCTAGAACTCGACGGTCTGAGAATCGTGGTCGACTGCGCCCATGGCGCCACTTACAAGGTGGCGCCGGAGGTTTTATCCGAGTTAGGTGCGGAGATCATCCCCATCGGGGTGCGGCCCAATGGCAAGAATATCAACCTTAAGTGCGGCTCCACGCATCCGGAAGTGATGGCCAAGCTCGTTACGCGGCACCGGGCCGACTTAGGTATCGCCTTTGATGGGGACGGCGACCGGGTCATCATGGTGGACCATCAGGGGCAAATAGTGGACGGCGATCATATCCTGGCCATCTGTGCTCAGGATCTGCACCGCCGCAGCAAACTGCGGCGGAAAACCGTGGTGGGCACGGTGATGTCCAACCTGGGTCTGGAAGTGGCCCTAAAAGACCTGGGCTGCCGCCTGGTGCGCACTTCGGTGGGGGACCGCTATGTGGTGGAGGCCATGCTCCAGGGGGGCTATAACCTGGGCGGTGAGCAGTCCGGCCACCTCCTGTTCCTGGACCACACCACCACCGGGGACGGCGTCATCTCGGCCTTGCAGCTGCTGTCGGTGATGATCCGGGAAGAAAAACCTCTGGCAGACCTGGCCCGGGTCATGACGACCTTCCCCCAAATCCTGATCAATCTCCGGGTCAAGGAGAGGCGGGATTTGATGAGCGTGCCCGGGGCCCGCCAGGCCCTCCAGACCGCAGAAAAACGTTTGGGGGACCGGGGCCGCCTGCTGGTGCGTTATTCCGGGACGGAACCGCTGCTGCGTATCATGGTGGAGGGGGATAATACCCAGGAGATTGAACACGTGGCCCAGGACCTGGCCCAAACTCTGGAAAAGCAATTGAGTTGAGGAGCGAACGTTCATGCTGCTGGTCATGGATGTGGGCAACACCAACACGGTAATCGGGGTTTATCAGGGGGAAAACCTGCTGAGCGACTGGCGCATCCGCACCGAGAAGGACGCCACCATCGACGAACTGGGGATCCTGCTGCGCAACCTCTTTCAGGCCCAGGGCCTGTCTCTCGAGCCCGGCACCGATCTCATCATCTCCTGCGTGGTGCCCCCTATGGTCAATACCCTGGAAGGCTTTTCCCAACGCTATTTGCAGGTGAAGCCCTTTTGGGTGGGGCCGGGGATCAAAACCGGCATGCCCATCCATTACGATAACCCCCGGGAGGTGGGGGCGGACCGCATAGTCAACGCGGTGGCCGCGTATGAGCAGGTCCATGGCGCGGCCGTGGTCGTGGATTTCGGCACCGCCACCACCTTTGATGTGGTCTCCCGCCAGGGCGAGTACCTGGGCGGAGTCATCGCTCCGGGAGTGATGATCTCCTGCGAGGCTCTGTTCCTCAAGGCGTCAAAGCTGCCCCGGGTGGAAATTTTTGTCAAACCCAAGAGCATTATCGCCAAAGACACCATCAGCAGTATGAACGCGGGGATTATTTACGGCTACGTCGGCCTGGTGGACGGCATCGTCAGCCGCATCCGGGAGGCCTTGAAGGAGCGGCCCAAGGTCATCGGCACCGGCGGTCTGGCCTGCCTCATCGCCTCCGAGACCCATAGCATTGACTGGGTTGATGACTATCTTACCTTAAAAGGCCTGAAGATCATCTATGAGCGGAACCGTCCCCGCCGGGAGAAGTAGCTGAATAAGCCGTCAGCTATCAGCTTTCAGCCAAGGCCGAAGGTATCTAAAGTTCCCCTTTGAAAAAGGGGGATTTATGGGGGTTTCAGGCGCTTATCAAATCCCCCCTAACCCTCTTTTTCAAAGGGGGGGATAAGAACTGCCACTAATCAGGTCCCCAAAAATGGGTTGCAACAGCCTGATAGTTTTTCACGGCCGGGAAGAAGTGGCCCTCTTCCTGGCCACAGTGGGGGCGGTGAAGTGGGAGCGGACCTGGGGTTCGCCCCACCAGCCCTCCTCCGGCAATCGCTTATTGCTAAAAAGGAGATAATATGAGGCTTTTGGTGCTAACAGTAATGCTGTCGATCAGTCTGGTTCTCGGTGGCGCCTCCCAATTTTCCTGGGCCCAGACGGTCCAGGAAAAGGTCAAGGCATCCTCGGATAAGGCCGCCAAGGATTATTTGACCCATGGACTGATGCTGGCCGGCGAGGGCGGCCGGGATGAGGACGCGGCCAAATCTTTCCGGCAGGCCATATCCTTAAGGCCCGATTGGGCGGAGGCCCATAGCCTGCTGGGCAGCGCCCTGGCCCGGGCCGGGAACTACAAGGAGGCGGAGGCGGAGCTGCGCAAGGCCGTCACCCTGAAACCCGATTATGCCGAGGGCTGGAACTACCTGGGGCAATTCTATAAAGAGCAGCGCCGGGATAAGGAAGCCCAAGAAGCTTTCAGCAAAGCCAAGCAATACGCGCGTTAAAAAGGATATCAGGGTAGGGGCCAGTGGTCAGTGATCAGTTGTTTTTTCTGACCCCTGGCCCCTGGACCCCTTGTAGTACCGCTCCCGTTCGCTGTAGATGCAGCCGCAGTATGGCTGCCGGTAGAGGCCCAGGGTTTTGCTCTGCTCCTGGCCGCTTTGCCAGCCCTGCCGGAAGTCCTCGTAGTAGAAAGGCAGACCCGCTTCCCGTCCCACCTGTTCCCCGATTTCCTTGATTAACGCGTGTTTCTGGCACTTGCTGTAGAGCAGGGTGGAGGTGAACGCCTCGAACTTGCCTGCCTTAGCAGTGCGCGCCGCGGCAGTCAGGCGCAGGTGGTAGCAGAAACGGCACCTCTCCTGTTCCCGGAAGACCACCAGGCGCAGAAATTTCTCCAGATCGTAAGTGCGGTCCCAAATTACCGGGAGTTTTTGCCGCCCCGCGTATTCCTCCAGGGCCGCCACCCGCCGGGAGAATTCCTGGTATGGGTGAATATTGGGGTTGTAGAAGAATCCATGCACATAGTGCGCCCCGCCGGTTAAGGAGTTAACCGGATAGATGGCGCAGGGCGCACAACAGATGTGCAGGAGGATTTTCAATTCAATAGCCCATTACTCGTTTCACTGCGGCCCCCAGGTCGCCGATGTTGGCCACCACCGTCACCCCGGCGTTTTCGAGCGCGGCCATTTTGTCCGCGGCCTTGCCGCTGCCACCGGAAATGATGGCTCCGGCGTGGCCCATGCGTTTGCCCGGCGGCGCAGTCTGGCCGGCGATGAAGGCCACCACCGGTTTGGTGACGTGGCGGGAGATAAAGGCCGCGGCCTCTTCTTCCGCGGTGCCCCCGATTTCACCGATGAGCACCACCCCTTCGGTCTGCGGGTCGGCCTGGAACAGGGTGAGCATGTCGATGAAGTTGGTGCCGATGATGGGGTCGCCGCCAATGCCCACGCAGGTGCTCTGGCCGATGCCCAGCAGCGTCATCTGATGCACCGCCTCGTAGGTGAGGGTGCCGCTCCGGGAGACCAGGCCCATGGGGCCTTGCTTGTGGATGTGGCCGGGCATGATGCCCACCTTGGCCTGGCCCGGGGAGATGATGCCCGGGCAGTTGGGGCCGATGAGGCGGCAGTCAGTACCGCACAAGACCTTCATCACCTTTACCATGTCCAGGGTGGGGATGCCTTCAGTGATGCAGACCACGATTTTGACGCCCCCGGCCGCGGCCTCCAGGATGGCGTCCGCGGCAAAGGCCGGGGGCACGAAGATCAGGGAGGTATTGGCTCCCGCTTCCTGGACCGCCTGGGCCACGGTGTTGAAGACCGGGATGTCCTCCACCTTCTGGCCGCCCTTGCCCGGAGTCACGCCGGCCACCACCTTGGTGCCGTAATCCCGGCAGGCCAGGGCATGGAAGGAGCCTTCCTTACCGGTGATGCCCTGCACCACCACCCGAGTTTCTTTGTTAACCAGAACGCTCATATTTCAGACCTTTCTCTCAATCGATTTGATTTGTCGTATTTTCATGAAGGGTGCTATCCTCAACAGCCCTTGATTTCCACTTCGGGGTTAAGGGTTTTTACCCGGCCGATGAGTTCATAGAGGCCGGTTATCTGGTTGAGGAGCCGGATAGACCCGCTCCGGTGCTTGATTTTAATGAAACCCAAGGTCATTGGCACAGCCTTGATGGAGATAATTTCGTTCACCGATACTCGGGTTCTCCGGAAGAGGCTGCAAAACTCCAGGTAATTGTCATCATCCATCCATCTAATGCTATAGGGGACTCGTAAATAATAAAAAAAAAGCCAGATGGACAATCCGCACCAAATTAAGGCAAAGGATAACGGGGGTGGATGGCTGACCCAGTTAGGTCTCATGAGAGACAGGCTGAGGAGAGCAATCGCAGCAAGTGTAAATATTGTCGCTGGGACAAACAAAAAAATCATTCCTGATTTGATCAAGTGATAATCTTTCATCGACCTGTCTATCACCGCGGTTCCAACCAACCCACTCTTGCGTGCTTTGCCTGCATCCTTAGCAATGGAGAAAGTGCAAGGACCTCAAACCCCGGCCCCTCCATTCCCGCATACCTTTCCCCTCATCGTCCCAAGTCCAGAACTTGGACTTCCACGCGAGTCTCTTTTTCAGAAGCCTATATTTCTTCTTTACTCTTAAAATCAATCTCTTACAGCTTTCCGCTTCGGCCCCTGCCGCGACCAGAGCGGTTGCCCCTGATCGTCCCGGAGCTTGACCACCTGGTCCCCTTTTTTCAGCTCGCCGGCGATGAGCAGGGCCATCTGGGGATGCTGCACCCGGGAGCCCTTGATTTCCACCTGGTCCCCCACGGCAATTTTCATCTTTTGCTGCTCCAGGTAGGAGGCCGGGCCTAAGACCACCATCACGGTTTCTTTGGCGGTTTTTACCTGCAGGTGCACGCCCGCGGCCATGCCTTGCATCTGCTGCACCTGGGTCACTTCGCCCTGGATGGTCTCCACGGTTTTGGGGTCATAGTGCATACCCATGCCCATACCCATACCCATGCCGCCGCCACCCCCCATGCCGCCTTTCCCGCCTCCGCCCATGCCGGGTTGGCTCCAGGCGCCAGCGGCCAGCAGCAGTACCAGGATGCCTGATAACACCAAAATACAGTTGAATTTTTTCATGATCATGTCCTTTTGTAAGGGTTTACTAAGATTCCGAAAAGTTCTTGGTGGCCCAGGCTTTCCAGCCTGGGCGATACCGGGGCGGGCGAGACGCCCGCCCTGCCAAATCTTCACGAAGGCTGGATGAGACTAAATTCTCTCGCAGCGCTCCCGCATGGTGCGGGAGACGCACCCTCGTTCATTTTCCCGTTCCGAGAGTCCACTGGTAATATGCCTGCCCGGTTCCCAAGCTGTAAAGAACTGTGCTGGCGTCCGCGTCCGCCGCCCCGGCCCCGCTCCCGGACATCGGGGGTGATGAGGAAGGGAAAAGCCAGGAGGAGCACAGTCACAACCAGGACCGCCCAGGCCAGGCGGGTGCGCGTCTGGGGGTCGGGGATCAGCCGGGCATAGAGCCCCGGGATCATCTGCCAGTGGAGGAAAAGGTGGAGGCACAGCAGCCCCAGGAGGGTGAAGGCCAGGTAGAGGTGGATTTCCCCCCAATCGTGGCGGTCCCAGCCCAGCCAAGTAAGATCCACGTTCCGGCTGTATTTCGCCCAGGCCCGCCGCCCCGGCAGCAGGACATATTCCATGAGGAACCCCAGCCCGGCCAGGGCCATCAGGCAGAGGAACATCAGGGCGTCAATGAAGAAATTGAGCTTCGATTTATCCATGGGCGCTCCTTATGGGGGAAATCTGATTTCTCCCTTAGGGCTTCCGGGGTCCGCGCCACAAAGGCTGCCCTTGCTCATTCCGCAGTTTCAGGACCTGCTCCCCTTTCCGCACTTCCCCGGCGAGGAGTGCGGCTTGCCCCTGGACCGTGATTCGGGAGCCGGTGATTTGAAGCCGGTCCAGGTCGCTGATCTTCATGCCCCGTTTTTCCAGGAACCAGCCCGGCCCCAGGTAAACGGTGAGAGTTTCCTTTGCCGTTTTCAGGGTCAGTTGAGCCCGCTCCGGCATGCCGCCCTTGGGAGTGGGCCGGGGCGCGGCCACCACCATTCCCTGAACCGTTTCCACGGTTTTCAGATTGTATGGTACCGGCTGCCCTTCTCCGTCTCCTTGGGCCAGGGCCCACGGAGCAACGGAGAGCAGGAAGCAGATAAGCCCGGTAAGGATGAAGCCGCTGCATTTTCTCATGGGGCGATCTCCCAGGCTGCATTGCCTGCGCAGGCGAGACGCCTGCGCCACTTAATACAAAAAATATATGGGGTTGGGGA
>JAKAGH010000023.1 GCA_021817645.1 Deltaproteobacteria bacterium | reverse complement strand
TATCCGCTTTTTTCCCCTTTGCCAGGGCCGCCACCTGACTGCCATCCGTGGTGGTGGCGTAGATCACCGCCTTATTAAAGCGTTGCGGATAATCCAGCAGCAGCTTTTGGGTGACGGCGCTGCCCATGGAAAACCCGAGCACCTCAGCTTTTTTGACTCCCAGGACCTCCAGCAGGCCGATGACATCCCCGGCGAAGAGTTGCATAGTGAAGGGCGTATCATTGGCGGTGGAGTAGCCCATGCCCCGGTTATCCAGGATAATCAGTTGGTATTTCCGGGACAACCCCTCCAGCAGTGGCTGCGGCCAAACGTCCATGGTATTCCCCAGGCCCGGAATCAGCACCAGGGGTGCGCCTGCCCCCGCCAACTTATAGCCGATCTTGATGCCGTTGGCCTGCACCTGGTAGATGGCCCGGCCTTGCCCATCCACCGCCACCTTGGCGCCCACCGGCGTGATGGCCGCCGCGGGCTGCGCCGCCGGCAGCGGCTCGGGCGCGGCCTTCTTCCCGGCGGCCTCTCCCCCGGCCGGCAACAACAGCAACAGGCCCAGAATCAGGATAAATCCGATTTTTCTGTATTTATGGTCCGGTTTCATCAGTCTTTCCTTCTGCGGGAATTTTCCCCTGTTTATATCATTACATCCAAGTTTTTCTTGATAGTGGCACAGCCTTTCCAGGCTGTGCCGCCAAGCCCGCACAGGCTGGAAAACCTGTGCTACCGGTGTCTGGGGCTTTCCATCTTTTTGTCTAATGTTGCGGTTTTATTGCAGGCTTGAAAGGCGCGTCTTGCCGGGGTTCTAATTTCCGCTATTAGACAAAATAGTGGACTCTGTTTAGTTATCTCAGACAACGAACCCGACGTGTTTGCTGACGAAGTTCGAACCGGCTGGTTAGGCTTCATCTTGTTCCCTTTGCCGTATCAAGTAACCGCGAGAGTTTCGAGCGATATGATCAAGTATGTCAGCGTAGGGCATGTTTCTGAAAGGGTAGAATCTTGCTATAGCGTCCGAAAGCATGGCCATTTCGAACGCCAAGTTTGTGCGGGGGTCGCGTACGACAATATTGCCGAGGTTCTGCCATCCCTTAGGTTGAAGGCGATTGTTGGCTGCGCGTCTGAAGCAGTTGGCAAGCACATCAACCAACTGAAGCCCGAGGCTTGAGCGTGAGTCTATAAACTGAAGGTCGGAAAGAACCTGGTTCGCACTGAACGAACTGAAATGCTCGTTTGGATGCTGAACTGCTTCGCGGAGATGGTCGGGAGCTGAGGGAAGATCAGGGTTTTCGAATTTAGCGAAATAGGAATAGTTCCCCTCCGTTAGGAAGATTACCCTACTCTTGAGGGACTCGGCCTCTACGAATGGCAGGACCAGGGTCTTCCAGAGTTTTTCGGCGGGTGTAACATGCCGGCCCTTCGCATCGATCGTCCAGGCGAAACAACCGAGCGCGGGTGGTTCAAGTTGACTATAGAGAAGCGTGCTTGTTTGGATCACTGAAAAGACCAATTTGGTGAGCATGGTCGATTGCACATAGAGCTGTGGAGCCAGCCCGTTGATCTGGTCTGCAAGCACGCACATCTGCTTAACCAGTTCGGGGTGGAAGCGGTCGTCCATGGGCTGTCGAACCAGCTCAGCCTGCCTTTTCCGGTGCTCTTTGATCATCGCGATCGTGTGAAGACCCATGTCAATCGCGGCAATTCGTATGAAGGCACTTTGTGTATCGTAGACGGCGCGGATAGCTGAGTCGAATTGCGGTTCTGTGAGACGGCTGCCCTTCACTTCGCCGTTGGTGAAGCCCCACTGCCTCCTGAGTTGGGCGAACTGCTGTAGAAGTTGGTCATGCACAGACTCGGGGACAACTAGCGCGGTGACGCAGGAAACCGAGTTGCGAGCCTCGGGAAATGTGACGAAGGGCCCTGACTCGTCTATGTAGATGTGCATACACTCAGTCCGGAATGAAGCCTAACTTAGTTTAGACATCAAAATAATTTTCCTGCCATGACAAACTGCTTCATCTTGTCCAATTCAATTATAAATAGGATTAGAAACCAAGAGGCCGGCCGGGTTCTGCAGTAATCCCTACTCTTCAAAAATCACGTTATTGGGCACCACCACCACGCCGCCGGCGGTTACCGGGAAGCGGCGGGCGTCGGCTTCGGGGTCCAGGCCGATGGTGTAGTTGGGAGGGACTTTGACGCCGTCTTCGATGATGGCCCGCTGCACCTGGGCCCCGGCGCCGATCTCCACGCCGTCCCAAAGCACGGCCGCGTCCACCCGGGCCCCCGGGCCGATGCGCACGCCGGGAGAAAGGACCGACTCCCGCACCGTGCCCTCAATGCTGCACCCGGAGGCGATGAGGCAATCTTCCACAATGATGTCTTTTCCGGAATAGAGATATTTGCTGGGGGGGTAGAGGGAGGGGCGGGACCGGACGGGCCAGTCGGGGTCGTAGAGGTCGAAGACCGGCTCCGGGCCCAGCAGGTCCCGGTGCGCCTGGAAATAGGCGTCCAAGAGGCCGATGTCCCGCCAGTATTGGGGCTTACCCGTGGCGGGATTGTGGAAATTATAGGCATAGACTTTTTTCTTGCCCACCATCTGGGGGATGATGTTGGCCCCGAAATCGTGCTTGCTCTCCTTCTTTTTGGCGTCCCGGATGACCTCTTCCACCAGGGTTTCCGCCTTGAAAAGATAGACGCCCATGGAGGCCAGGGAGAAATCGGGGTTGCCCGGAATGCCGGGGGGGTCCGCGGGCTTTTCCAAAAAATTGACGATCTTGGAGGTCCCGTCCACATGGAGGATGCCGAAGGAACTCGCTTCTTTCCGGGGCACCATGACCGCGGCCACGGTCAGGTCCGCGTCCCGGGAGAGATGGAAGTCCAGCATTTCCATATACTTCATCTTATAGACGTGGTCGCCGGAGAGGATCAGCACCTGGCGGGGCCGTTCCGCTTGGAGGAGGCTCAAGTTCTGGAAGATGGAGTCCGCGGTGCCCCGGTACCAGCGGTTGACCATGATCTGCTGGGGAGGCATGGAGTAGATGTATTCCCCCAGGTCCGGGCGCATGATGTCCCAAGCCAGGCGCAGGTGCTGGTCCAGGGAGAAACTGCCGTATTGGGTGAGCACGTAGATGCGGCGGATGCCGGAGTTGAGGCAATTGGACAGGGTAAAGTCGACGATGCGGTAGATGCCGCCGAAGGTGATGACCGGCTTGGCCTTGTCCCGGGTCAGGGGGTAGAGCCGCTCCCCTTTACCCCCGGCCATGATGATGGTGGTAAGTCCTTTTAAGCGTTCCATTGTAAAAGACCGTTTTCGGTTTTCAGTTTTCGGTTTTCGGTTAAAGGCATCTTACTATCCATGAGTCAGGAATTTCCACCAAAGGCCAAAGTTTGGGACAAAAGGAAGGTATTTCCCCCCTTTTCTAAAGGCGGGTCAGGGGGATTATCGAGGCGCCCCCAAATCCCCCTAAATCCCCCTTTATAAAGGGCGACTTAAGAACTCGTTTTCCGTGACGCCTTCTCAAATAATGGTCAGGCAATTTCTGGGGGAGAATCTTTTTTTCCGAAAACCGTAAATCGAAAACCGTCTTTAAATCAGTTCTTTGATCTTCTGCTTCAATTCCGTCAGGTCCGAGGATTTCACCACGTAGGCGTCCGCGGCCCAACTCATGAAACTCTCTTTATATTGGGAGTAGGCAGTATTCAAAATCACGGGCAGGCCCTCTTTCATCCCCAGGATGCGGGGCAGGGCCTCCAGGCCGTCCATGCCGGGCATGCGGATATCCAGGATCACCAGGTCCAGGTGCTCCGTTTCCACCATCTTTAAAGCGTCCCGGGCATTGCTGGCGGTGAGGACCCGGTAGCCTTCGTCGGTCAATTCTTCTGCCAGGAGGTCACGGATCGCTTCTTCGTCGTCCGCCACCAGGATGGTTTTCATACGCACACTCCGGAAAGATTAACCTCCACCCTAATATATGTCAGGCTGGGGCTGGGAGCAACCGGGAAACCAGTTTTCAGTTTTTAGTTTTTAGTTTTTAGTTCTCGGTTTTCAGTATCTTCTTAATTGTGGAGCTCGGCTGGGGAACTCTATCCTTCGCTAAGCCCTGCCTGGCAACGACACAGCCCCATATACAGACCGAAAGGTAGAAAAACAGAGCCTTTACTTAAAACTAAAAACTGAAAACTAAAAACTAAAAACTGTCTTGCGGCGGCTGCCACCCCTCCCCCAGAAACAGGGGCAGTTCCGCGGCGCAAATCGGCCCGGGCACGATCTCCCAGCCGCTGAGGTAGCCGGCCAGTTCCTCTTTGAGGGGAGCCAGAACCCCGGGGATGATGAGGCGGCGGTGGCTCACCCGGCCGGCCAGTTGATGGTCGGTAAGGGACTGGTCCAGGCGCTGGGGGGTGAAGCTGCGGTAGATCATGGCCATGTCCGCGGTGTCCCCCCGGCAGTCCGCGGTCAGCAGGTAGAAAGGGCTGACCGTCAGGGCCAGCAGCCCGGTGAGCACGGTCAGGGTGTATTCGCTGTTGCCGGTGACCAGGACTGGGGATGCTGCATCCGGGTCATTGATCTCATAGAGTTCCGGCGGCAGAGGCCGGGGCAGCTCCAGGGAGGGCACCGTGGGCAGGATTTCTTGGGCCCGCAGGGCCAGAGACAGAGCGTAGCGCTTGGCGGGGCTAAGTCCGGGGCAATCCTCCGGGCGCTTCCGGCCCTCCCGGAGGGCCTGGACGAATTCCCGGCAAGGGCCCGCGCCCGCGGCCCGGCACTCCTCCTCGGTCAGATACGGGGCCAGTTCGATCTTGTCGATATACAGGTTGGCTTCCACGGCAGTCTCCCCCGGTGTGCGGTTATTGGCTCCACCCTAACAGGAACCTCGATCCAGGTCAATGAGAGTAGCTAACTAAAAGCTCTTGCGTTTTTTCGACGTTTGCGGTATAAAAAGGCTTGATCTTTTTATAAAAAAACCCATGTCTTGGGCTTGGTCGCGGGTAACTGGTTTAATTAACAAACAAAACAGGTAAAGGAGGCGGCCCCCCGTAAGCGTCTGCTGAGATCTCGACACGGGGAGCCCTGTTCTTCGGACATCGCTCCAGCGCCACCTCATTTCAGTCCCCATTTACCGCCTTTGCCGCCCTGCTCAGGCCAGCAGCCTGATGATACGTGTATGACAGACAGGATACCTCTCAACTCTCTAATTCAGCCGCATATTTCGACTCTGACCCCTTATCAGGCAGGTAAACCCCTGGAAGAATTGGCCCGGGAATTGGGCCTGACGGACGCCATCAAGCTGGCTTCCAATGAAAACCCCCTGGGCCCCTCGCCCCTGGCTTTAGCTGCAATTCAAGAAAACCTGCACACCCTGCATCGCTATCCCGATAGCCATGCTTTTTACCTCAAAGAGGACTTGAGCCGCCACCTGGGGTTGTCCCCCAGCCAACTGATTTTGGGGAACGGCTCCGACGAGGTCTTGGACTTCCTGGTCCGGGCCCTGGTCCCCCCTGGCGGGGAAGTGCTCAGCACCGACCATACCTTTTTGATGTACGGCCTCCTGACCCAGGCGGTGGGGGGCGTCTTCCGCATCGTGCCTCTGAAGGAGATGCGGGTGGACCTCCCGGGCTTGGCCCGGGCCGTCACCGACCAGACCCGGCTCATCCTCATCAATAATCCCAACAATCCCACGGGCACCGTGTTTTTGCGGCAGGAATGGGAGGAGTTTCTGGATTCCGTGCCGCCCCACGTGACTGTAGTTCTGGATGAAGCTTATATCGACTTTGCGGACGACCCCCTGGTCCCCCAGAGCCTGGCCTATGTGGCCGAAGACCGGCTCCTGGTGGGCCTGCGCACTTTTTCCAAGGCCTACGGCCTGGCCGGGCTGCGCATCGGCTACGGTTTCGGCCCCAGCAAGCTGATGGATTACTTAAACCGTTTGCGGCTCCCCTTTAACGTCAATCGCCTGGCCCAGGTCGCAGCCCGGGCGGCGTTGACGGACCAGTTGTTCCTGGAGCGCACCCTGAAGGTGGTGTTCAGCGGCAGGACCTGGATCTGCCGGGAGTTGGAGCGCCTCGGTTTGAGTTATCTGCCCACCCAGGCCAACTTCATCCTCATCCGGGTGGACCGGCCGGGCCGGGAAGTCTATGAAGCCATGCTGCGGGAAGGGGTCATCATCCGGGCCATGGAGGAATACGGTTTTCCGTACCACATCCGGGTCAACGTGGGATTGCCCGAAGAGAATCAGCGTTTTCTGCAAGCATTGACCAAGGTCATGGGGTTGAACGGCTGAGTGGGGCCCCGGGCTATTATTACCATTGACGGGCCGGCCGGCGCGGGCAAAAGCACCGTGGCGAAGCTATTGGCCGCGACCCTGGGCTACCTCTATCTGGACAGCGGCGCGCTCTACCGGCTGGTGGCCTGGCAATCGGCCCGGCTGCGCCTCGACCTGGCTGATGCCCGGGCCCTGAGCGAGTTTCTGGAGGGCTTGCAGCCGGAGATGACCACCGATTCCCAGGGATTTCACCTGTGGGTCGACGGCCTGGAGGCGACGCCCTTTCTCCGGGAGCCCCAGGTGAGCCAGCAGTCCTCCCGGGTGGCGATTCTGCCCCCGGTACGGACCTGGGTCACAGGGAAGCTGCGCCAATGGGCCCAAAATGGCGGAGTGGTGGCCGAAGGCCGGGACCTGGGGACCGTGGTCTTTCCCCAGGCGGAATGCAAATTTTATCTGGACGCGGCCCTGGAAACCCGGGCCGCCAGAAGGCGCCGGGAGTGGCAAAAAGATGAGACGCCGCTGTCTCCGGAGAAAGTGGCCCAGGAATTGGCCGACCGGGACCGGCGGGACGCCAACCGGGCCGCGGCCCCCATGCGGGCGGCGGCCGATGCCGTGGTCATAGACACAACTGATTTGAACCCGCAAGAAGTGGTGAAACAATGCCTGGTCAGAATCGGGGAAGTGCTTCCTGGTGCCGCCGGGCCCGAAATAAAACTGGAAATGAAAACTGGTTAACGGGGGTAATTTAACATGGACGGTATGGAAAAGACAGAACTGACTAACAACCACACCCAGCCGGAAGAAGAAGAAGAGTTCCGGCCCCAAGCCGAAGACGCGGCCATGTCGGCCGAGCCTTCTGCTGCCGCAGCGGAGCCTGCCATGGAAGAGGCGGATATGGAGGAAACCATGTCCGAACTCTACGAGGAGAGCCTGCGCCGCGTGCAGGAAGGCGAGGTAGTAAAAGGCCGCATCGTGTCCATCACCAAGGACTTTGTCATGGTGGACATCGGCTACAAGTCCGAAGGCCAGATCCCCATCCACGAATTCACCAACGCGGAAGGCGAGATCACGGCCGAGGTGGGCGACACAGTGGAAGCCTTACTGGAAAGCCGGGAAGATGAAGAAGGCGCACTCATGCTTTCCAAGAACAAGGCCTCCAAGATCAAGGTGTGGGAAGAGATCAGTTACGCTTACCACCACGACACCACGGTGGAAGGCGCTGTAGTGGCCAAGGTCAAGGGCGGCCTGTCCGTGGACCTGGGAGGCATCATCGCTTTTCTGCCCGGTTCCCAGGTGGACCTGAACCCCATGCGCCATACCGACCATCTCATCGGCCAGCGCTACACCTTCAAGGTGCTGAAATTCAACCGCAAGCGGCGCAACGTGGTTCTCTCCCGGCGTCACCTCCTGGAACAGGCCAAGAGCGAAGCCAAGGCCACCCTCCTGGCCACCCTGGAAGAGGACAAGGTCCTGGACGGCGTGGTGAAAAACATCACCGACTACGGCATCTTCGTGGATCTGGGCGGTTTGGACGGGCTGCTGCATATCACCGATCTCTCTTATGGCCGGGTGCGCCACCCCGCCGACCTCTATAAGGTGGGAGACCCCATTGCCGTCAAGGTCCTGAGTTTCGACCGGGAAAAGGAGCGCATCTCCCTGGGGCTGAAGCAGCTCACCCCGGACCCCTGGACCACAGTGGGGGAAAAATTCCCCCTGGGCTCCCGGGTCACCGGCCGGGTGGTGAGCCTCACCGACTACGGCGCGTTTATCGAGCTGGAGCCGGGCGTGGAAGGCCTCATCCATATCTCTGAGATGTCCTGGACCCGCAAGATCCGCCACCCTTCCCAGATACTCACCGTCAACGACGTGGTGGAAGCCACGGTCCTGGAGTTGGAGCCCACGCGCAAACGCATCTCCCTGAGCCTGAAACAGGTGGAGCCCAATCCCTGGGAAGTGATCGGCGAGAAATATCCGGTGGGTTCGGTGATTGAAGGCAAGATCAAAAACATCACCGACTTCGGTATCTTCATCGGCATTGACGAAGGCATCGACGGTCTGGTGCATATCTCCGACATCTCCTGGACCAAACGTTTCAAGCACCCCTCGGAACTTTATAAGAAGGGGCAGGTGGTGCAGGCCAAGGTGCTCTTCATCGATAAGGACAACGAACGCTTCTCCCTGAGCATCAAGGACCTGAATCCCAACCCCTGGCAAAGCATTGACATGCGCTTCCCCGTGGGCGCCATGGTTACCGGTCCCATCACCAACATCACCGACTTCGGCCTGTTTGTGGAAGTGGAAGAAGGCATCGAAGGTCTGGTGCACATCTCCGAAATGGGCCGGGATAAACAGAAGATGGCGGGCTTGAAAGTCGGGGACCTGATCAAGGCCAAAGTCATTCACAGCTCCCCCACGGAACGGCGCATCGGCCTGAGCATCCGCCGCCTGGAAACGGATGAAGAGCAGTCCCATTACCGGGATTATCTCCACAACCGCCAGGAAGCCACTTCCAACCTGGGGGATATTCTCCGGGAGACCCTGGAAGAAAGCGGAAAACTGAAAAATAACGGCTAAACCTATGAAACGATCCCCCCTCTGGACCGCCTTTCTGGTGACGCTCATCCTGGTGGCCTTCTTTATCGGCCTGTCCCTGTTGACCCTACCCTGGCTCAGGCAAGGCGAGTCCTGGACCGGCGGCGGCGAAAAGGTGGGGGTGGTGGAGGTCAAGGGCCTGATCGCCGATTCCCGGGCGGTGATCAAGCAGCTGGACCGCTATAAGGAAGACCGGGGGATTAAAGCCGTAGTGCTGCGGGTCAACTCCCCCGGAGGCGCAGTGGGCCCGTCCCAGGAAATCATGCGGGAGGTCTCCAAGCTCCGGCAGAAGAAAAAGGTGGTGGCCTCCCTGGGCACCCTGGCGGCCAGCGGGGGCTACTATATCGCCTGCGCCGCGGACTTGATCATGGCCAATCCCGGCACCACCACCGGCTCAATCGGCGTGATCATGCAGTTCGCCAACGTGGAGCAGCTGACCAAGAAGCTGGGCCTGGATATGTTTTCCATGAAGGCCGGCCGCTTCAAGGACGTGGGCTCCCCGTTCCGGCCCATGACCCCGGAGGATAAGGATTATATCCAACATCTGCTGGATAACGTCTACCAGCAGTTTGTCCGGGACGTGGCCAAGAACCGCAAAATCCCCCTGGAAAAGATGAAGGAACTGGCGGAAGGGCGTATCTATACCGGTGAGGAAGCCAAACAGATAGGACTGGTGGACGAACTGGGAGACCTCCCGGACGCCATTGAGAAGGCCGGACGGCTGGGCGGCATTAAGGGTAAGGTGGAGGCCGTTTATCCGGAAAAAGAGGGCTTCTCTTTGCTGCGCTTCCTCCTGGGCCAGGACACGGAGGAGAGCCTGGCGAATTGGCTCTCCCTGGCCTACCCCGAACCCGCGTTCCTGCCGACATGGTTTAAATAAAAGATTCACCACAGAGACGCAGAGAGCACAGAGTTACACAGAGGAAAAAAATAAAGAGGGCGGGCCTTTGGCCCACCCTCTTTTTTATCCTCTGTGATTCTCTGTGTCCTCTGTGCCTCTGTGGTGAATCCTCTAAGCGAAGCTGCTTACATCCCCCTTGCCTTCCCGGATCACCTCCGGCGCGTCGTCGATCAAAGAGATGACGCTGGAAGGCGCGGGCAGAATGATGCCCGCGTCAATGACCAGGGAGAGATGGGGTTTGAACTTCTCGGCGATTTCCTCCGGGTCGCTCAGTACCGGGGAGTCCGGCAGGTTGGCGCTGGTGGAGATGATGGGGTGCCCCAACAGCTGCAGCAGGTCCTGGCAGATGGGATGGTCCGGCACCCGGATGCCCACCGTGTGCCGTTTGGTTTGCAAAATCTTGGGCACCAGCCTGGAGGCTTCCAAAATAAAGGTAAAGGGACCGGGCAGCAGGCGCTTCATGGTCTTGTAAGCGTAATTGCCCACCAGGGCGTATTCGCTGATATTTTTCAGGTCCGCGCAGATAAAGCTGAAAGGTTTGCCCAGGGGCCGGCGCTTCAGTTGATAGATCTTGGCAATCCCCTTGGTGTTATACAAGTCGCAGCCGATGGCGTAGCAGGTGTCGGTGGGATAGGCGATGATACCGCCGCCGGTGAGCACTTCCACGGCCTGGCGCAACAGACGTTCCTGGGGGTTTTGCGGGTTGACTTTGACGATCATGGTCACCTTTCTTTGGCCGCATGGGGCCGGGATTTATTCCTGCAGATAAATATAATCCCTCAAGCGCTAAACGCCAAGGGCGCGGCTCAAGGAAGCGGCCTCTTATGTTTCACAGGTTTGCCTTTGCCTTTACTTTTACCGGCTTTGGCCGGCGCAGCCGCAGCTTTTACCGGCGTCAACTGGGCCCCGGGCTGCTGCCACTGCTTTTCCACCTGGTCCCGCAGCCAATGCGGGTCCCACCATTCCAGGGGGTCCACGAAATCTCCCTGGATCAGCATGGAAAAATGCAGATGATCACCCCCGGCTAAACCGGTGGTGCCGGTTTTCCCCACCACCTGGCCTTTCTTCACTTCCTCCCCCGCCTTCACGTCGATCTGGCTCAGGTGGCTGTATTGGGAGAAAACCCCCAGGCCGTGGTCCACCACTACCGTGTCTCCATAGATCCCCAGGGGTTCGGCCAAAACCACCACCCCATTATTGGCCGAGGGCACCGGGCTGTGCACCAGGGAGGCCAGGTCTTCTCCCAGATGTTCCTGCTGATCCACCTGCCGGTTCTGGTAAAAATAGGAACGACGGTCCCCGAAACGGGCCATGGATTTTCCCAGGTAGCGCTGAAAGCTCCCGCTCCACAGGGGCTGGGGCTTGCTCTGGGAGCAGGCTTGATGCAACCGCTCGTGGTTGGCTTTACGCATCTCCCGGTTCACTTGCAGGTAACCGGCCAGGGGATCAGCCGGATTGAGCTTAAAATCCGCGGCCACCCGCCGCAGGAAATTTTCCGGCAGATTGAGGCGATCCTGCCGCCAGCGGCGGGGTTTCACCTTCAAAGTCACCCGCTGCACCACCGGCGGTCCCTCCCCGGGCTTGGCCGTCACCTCGGCCATGACCGTCCCCGGAGTCTCCCGGGGGATAGCAAACAGGACCACATATTCCCCTTGAGGCCCGCCGGGCTCAGGAAAACCGGTATAAAAACGGCCGTCGATAACCACCCCGCTCTCCTTGGCCGGTTTGCTGAGACGGTAGCGGATCAGGCCGGTGCCCCCGGCATGCAGCAAAGGGTTCACCGAAAGAAACGAGAGGTTCAGAGGCACCAGGTCGATGGTCACCTCCCGGCTCTGGGTAGCCACCCGGCCCTGGAACCACTCGCGCCAGGAGCGATCCTTGACGGTGGCGGTGATCCGGGCTTTGCCTTCTTTGAGTCCCAGAGCCTGGGGCTCCAGGGTAAAGGGGAGTTCCATCTTCTCCCCCGGGGCCGCGCCGGGCGGAAACTGGCGGTTCAGCACCACCTTTTCCACAGGTCCCTGGGTGATGGTGACCTTGGCTTCCTTCAAACCGCTGTCCGGGTCTCCCGCCTCCAGGGTGAATGCGGTTTTGCTGCCCACTACCTCACCCGGGGGCTGGAGGTTGACCCAGGGGGCTTCCTTATCAAGATGCGCCAGCCCCAGCCAGATAAAGGCCCCAAGGCAGACCACAGCCAACAAGGCAAAAAAAATGAGGCTCCCCGGCCCTCTCCAGTACAACTTCCATTTGCTTGTCATAGGTTTATATACTACCAAATTATCCGCCATGGGGGCAAGGCGGGGACGCGGGCCGATATTGACAAAAATTAAAGAAATCACGCAAAATGCCGAAAAAGGTATTAACCAAAGATTTGGAGACTATTATGAAGAGATATTGGCGTCAGCGGATTTTGGCTTTCCTGGCGGATTCAGAAGCAGCAGTCGCCACCGAATACGCCTTGTTAATCGGTCTCATTGCCATGGCGATCTTCGGAGCAGTGGGGGCTTTTGGCAGCGCGGTTTACAACAGCCTCTATAAATCCTCCATCGCCGTGCTCCCCTTTTGAAGCTGAGGGTTAACCCGGGGATTCTTAAATCCCCCGCTTTTTTTCCCCGCCCGTTATCTTCATCTTCCGCTCCTTCTTGCCTTGAGTTATATTGTCTGTCATTAGTTGCCTTTGTGGTAGATACCAAGCTGCCGTCATCAGGACAATAATCGTCTGTTGCCGGGGCCGACCCATGTATCCGCCCTGGGTAGACCCACGCCTGGGTCCGCGCCGACAAAAATTTTTTTGGATGGCAACCTGGTAAGGGCAGCTCGGAAAAAGCAAATAACTTTAAGGCAGGGATATGGCCGTACGTTTGGAAATAGGCTGGCAGCCGGACCTGGCCGACGCCGAAGGTGAGGGAGTCTGCCGCCAGGCCCGGGAATATTTCGGCCTGGAGATCGACAGCGTCAGGGTTCTCAAATTGCTCATGCTGGATCTGGACCTGACCCCCGGGGAATTGGAAACGATCCGCACGGAGATTTTTACCCACCCCGTCACCCAGGTTTCCAGTTTCCAGCCCCTGGCCCAGGACTTCGATGGGGCCATCTGGGTGGGCTACCGCCCGGGAGTGCGGGACAGCGCCGGGGCCACCGCGTTGGAGGCCATCGCCGCCTGTCTGCCCCGCGCCTTGCCGCCGGAGGCCGCGGTTTATACCTCCAACCTCTTTTTATTTAAAGGCAGCCGTCTCACCACTCAACAATTGACCCAGGTGGCCCGGGAGCTTCTGGCCAACGACCTGGTGCAGCAGTTTCGGGTCTATGGCCCGGAAGAGTGGCGCCCCGGCGAAGGAGTGGGGCTCATCCTGCCCCGGGTGGAGCTGGCCCACCAGCCCGCGGTGAGCGTCTTTGAGCTGGACTCCCTGGAGACGCTGCGGGAGCTCAGCCGCCAGCGCCATCTGGCCCTGCGGGACGCGGACCTGCCCATCATCCGGGACTATTTCTCCCGGCCGGAGGTTCTGGCCCGGCGGGCCGAGGTGGGTTTGGGCCCGCCTACGGATGTGGAACTGGAATACCTGGCCCAGGCCCGGAGCGACCACTGCAATCACAACACCTTCCGGGGCCGCTTCCATTATCTGGACCTAGCCAGCGGCGAACAGCAAGTCCTGGATAACCCCTTTAAAACCTGCATCGAGGCCCCCACCCGGGAGATCGCCCGGAGCAAACCCTGGATCGTCTCAGTGCTCTGGGATAATGCCGGGGTGGGGCAGTTTGATGACGAATTCTCCTACGTCATTAAGGGGGAAACCCACAATTCCCCCTCCAACCTGGAGGCCTACGGCGGTTCCCTCACCGGCATTGTCGGGGTCTACCGGGACCCCATGGGCACCGGCAAAGGGGCCAAGCTCATCGGCGGCATCTACGGTTTTTGCGTGGGCCCCCGGGACTACGCCGGGCCGCTCAAGCCGCGGCTGCACCCCCGGCGCCTGCTGGACGGCGTCATCCAGGGGGTCAAGGACGGGGGCAACAAGAGCGGGGTGCCCACCCTTAACGGCACCCTCTATTTTGACGGGACCTATCTCGGCAAGTGCCTGGTCTTTGTGGGCGCGTTGGGCTTGCTGCCCCGGGAGATCAAGGGCGAACCCGGGGCTGACAAAAAAGCCCGGCCCGGGGACCTGATCCTCATGTGCGGGGGCCGGGTGGGCCGGGACGGCATCCACGGGGTCACCGCTTCCTCCGAGGTCTCCAGCGCCGGCACCCCCGCGGGCCACGTGCAGATCGGCGACCCTTACACCCAGAAAAAGATGCACGATTTTCTCCTGGAGGCCCGGGACCTGGGGCTCATCACCTTCATCACCGACTGCGGGGGCGGCGGGTTGTCCTCCGCGGTAGGCGAATCGGCCCAAATGGCCGGCGGCGCCGAGGTCTGGCTGGACAAAATACCCCTGAAATACGCGGGCCTGGACCCCTGGGAAATCTGGATCTCCGAATCCCAGGAACGTATGGTGGTGGCCGTCGGCCCGGAAAATGAAGCCCAATTCCTGGCCCTGGCCGGGAAACACACGGTGGAGGCCACGGCCATCGGCCGTTTCAATGCCTCCGGGGTGCTCCAGGTGAGCCATCAGGGACGTATCTGCGCGGCCATCGACTTTTCTCTCCTGGAGGAAGAATTTCCCTGTTGGGAATTCGCGGCGGAATGGCTGCCGCCGGCACAGCGTCTCCAGGAGCCGGTCTTGGGGGAAGTCACGGATCATGAAGCCGCGCTCCTGGCCCTGCTGGACCGGCCCAATATCTGCGCCCGGGAATGGATCAGCCGCCAATATGACCACGAAGTGCAGGGGGCCAGCGTAGTCAAACCCCTGGTGGGCCGCCATCTGCCGGTCCCCGCCGACGCGGCCCTCATCCGGCCCCGGCTGGATGGCGACCGGGGACTGGCCTTGAGCCTGGCCCTCAATCCGGCCTACTCCGCCATCGACACTTACCAGATGGTGGCCGTGACCATTGACGAAGCGGTGCGGCGCCTGCTGGCCGTGGGCGGCTCGCTCTCCCACATCGGCGGGGTGGACAACTTCTGCTGGCCCAACGTCGAGTACCACCCGGAGCAGAACCCCGACGGCAAGTACAAGGCGGCCCAACTGGTCCGGGCCTGCTGGGCCCTGCGCGATCTGTGCCGGGCCTATAAGATTCCCCTGCTCTCCGGCAAAGACAGCATGTACGTCGACGGCATCCTCCCCGGGTCCTTCGGGGAGATGCACCGGGTGAGCGGGCTGCCCACCCTGTTTTTCACCGCGGTGAGCGTGCTCGACGACCTGCGCCGGGCCGTGACCCTGGATTGGAAGAAACCCGGCGACCGCGTCTATCTCCTGGGGGAGACCCGAGCGGAATTGGGAGGCTCGGAATTTTACGAGATGCTGGGCTATGTGGGCCTGAGCGTCCCGGAGGTCCGGGTCCAGGAATTCCTGCCCTACTACCGCGTCCTGGAACAGGCGATCCAGAAGGAATTGCTGTCCTCCTGCCACGGCCTCTACCGGGGGGGCCTGGGGGTGCACCTGGCCCTGGCTTCCCTGGCCGCGGGCCTGGGGGTGGACGCCGACCTGAGCCGGGTGGCGCCGGCCTCTCCCGCTCATGCCGCGCTCTATGCCGAATCCCCCGGCCGTTTCTTGATCAGCATTGCCCCGGAGCACCAGGCCAGGGTGGAAGAACTCTTTAAAGGCCAGCCCCTAAACTTTCTGGGGGAGGTGCGCCAGGATAACACTCTGCAAATCATCCGGGGCGGCCAAACCTTGCTGGCCACCCCTTTGCAGACTCTCCAGGAGAGCTGGCAGCGGCGCTTCGGTAATTTGATTTGAACTGCCTGCTTTTTCTGGTAAAATTTCCACAGGCGCGGACCCCTGTGTTTTCGCATAAGGGGTTTGCTCTTGGCGCGGATACAAGATCAAAAACTGGTAGGTTGTTGCAAAACCATCTTCAAATTGAAATTACGTGTTCCATAGAACACCAAGGGTATTCAAAGTCCCCCTTTGAAAAAGGTTGATTTGGGATTTCAGGCACTTAGCAAATCCCCCCTAACCCCCCTTTTTCAAAGGGGGGAATAAGAACTGCTCAAGGACTGACGCATGCATGCTGAAATGTTGATCCTGCATTTTTCCCGGAAGGTGGTGGACCAGCCCATCATTTACCGGCTGGTCAAGGACTACGACCTGGAGTTCAATCTCCTCAAGGCCGCGATCAATCCCCTCCAGGAAGGGGTGATCGTCATGGAGCTCCGGGGCCACCCCAAGAATTTCCGCCGGGGCCTCAAGTATCTTCGGGATGCCGGCGTGGAGGTCAAACGTGTCGCCCGGGAGGTGACGCGCAACGAGGAACTCTGTTACCAGTGCGGCACCTGCACCGCGGTCTGCCCTTCCGGGGCCCTGTCCGTCAAGCGCCCGGAGATGGCGGTGGTCTTTGACGCCACCAAGTGCAGCGCCTGCGAGCTTTGTTGTCCGGTCTGCCCGGCCCGGGCCATGGAGGTCAGGCTCAACCGTAGCGCGGTCTGATCCCTGACTTTATTCCGTGCTCCCCTTCTTCATCGGCGCTTATTCGGTTATCAGCTCCTCCATCTATTTCTTTCTGCCCCTTTATCTCAAGGACAGCCTCAACTTCAGCGGCGCCCAAATCGGCCTCCTGTACGGGGTCCTCAGTCTGAACGCCATCCTAGTGTCCTTTCCCGTGGGGGTGACCGCAGACCGCTATCCGGCCCGGGTTCTGACCCGCATGGGTCTGCTGGCCACCGCGTTCTGTCTCTGGGTCCTCCCCGGGGTGAGCCGGTTCTGGCCCTTTCTCCTGGTCTTTTGGGGCTTCGGCCTGAGCCTGCAGCTCTTCCGGCAGTCCCTGGATATCCTCCTCTTTAAAGAAACCCCCGAGGATCTCTTCCGGGTCTTCGGTCGCTATAACGCCTGGCGCATGGTGGGCATGATGTGCGGCGCGCTGGTGGGGGGGGTTTTATACTATTCCCTGGACTTCCCCCTGACTCTCAAACTTCTTGCCCTGGGAGTGCTGGCCCTGCTGCTCCCCACCAGCCGGCTGCCCCGGAGCCTCGGCGTCCGCACGCCCCTGTGGCAGTATGGCCGGGACTTTTTCACCAGCCCGGTCCTCTTTTTTGCGGCCTGGCTCTTTCTCTTCACCCTGCATTGGGGCGCGGAGGTCACCTGCCTGGGGCTTTTCCTGGAAAATAACCTGCATTTAACCGCCAGGGGCATCGGCGCTTACATGGCCGGGGAATTTGCGATGGTGGGCCTCACCGCTTACCTGTACGGCCGCTTTGCGGCAGGCCGCTTGAACCCCCTGGCTTTTTTGGCCCTGGCCCTCCTTCTTTCCGGGACCGGCAACATCCTCATGACCTCCCCTCCCCTATCCTGGTCATTCCTTTGGCGGGCCATCCACGGCTGCGGCGACGGCCTGATCCTCATGGAGTCCTATACCACCATCGCCCGCCTTTTCCATGTTGACCGCATCGGCGGCAACTCCAGCCTCATCTCCCTGGTCACCACCCTGGGGACCTTTGCCGGGTCCCTGATTTTCGGCCCCCTGGGCGCGCACTACGGCTACGCCTGGCCCCTGATCATTACGGGCGGCATCAGCCTGGCCCTGCTGCCGGTGGCTTATCTGGGCTTGAAAAAATGAAAGGTGAGATATGGACCGGGAGACCGGTTTTCCTGTAGGGGCGGACCCATGTGTCCGCCCTAGGGTGGTCGCATACGCGGGTGCGCTCCGCCCCACCCTATTTTCTACTCACTTCCTCACCAGCGCCGCCGCGAAAAAACCGTCCAAGTCGCTGCCTCCCGGGGTGGTCTGAAAGAAGCCGGAGGGTTGGAGAAAACCTCGGGCTGCCGGCGGCAGCGAGCCGGGGTCCGGGAAAAGGCGATAGTCCCGGTGGTTTTTTAAGAACCCGGCAATCACCTCTTCATTTTCTGCGGGTTCCGTGGTGCAGGTAACATACAGGAGACGG
>JAKAGH010000022.1 GCA_021817645.1 Deltaproteobacteria bacterium | reverse complement strand
CCTAGGAATTTTGTGGATAGTCGTGCTTTTCTTGCTGGTTTGGCCAGCAGGCCTGACAACCCTGGAGGCAGCGGATTCGCCAGCGAAGCCCCCCTCCCCTCCCCGAATTCTGGAAGCCGCCCGGGCCACCCAAACTGCCAGGATCATGCGCCAGGTGGCCCTGGCCTATGACCCCCAGATGTCTCCCCAGGCCCGGGACCAGGACTTGATCACCAAGGTGCGCCTGGCTAAAAATCTCCTGGGTGTGGGCCGGCTGGTGGAGTTGCGCCATCAGACCCTGAACCTGCGGGCCGTAGTGGGCGAAGTTTCCTGGGAGGACCTGCACCGCCGCCGTTGGCCTAAGGGCGACCAGGTGGGGGTGACCTTGAACGTGCCCGTCTGGGTGCCCGCAGGCGCTAAAAAAGTGCCCACTTACTGCGGTTTCGAAAAGAAATGGCAGACCGTGGCTTTGAACCCGTCCCGTCCCTGCGGTTATGTCTGGCACGCGGCCAAGATGGCGGCCATTAATGATAAAGCGAATTACCGGGCGGAACGTCTCCAATTCGAAATCAACAGCAAGTTCGCGCCCTTAGTCGGATTGCTCCTGGAATACATCTTCCGGGAAGGCTACTACGACGTCTCCCGCCGCGTGCCTCTGCTGGTGGTGCGGGGCGGCGAAGACACCTTTTCCGCCCGCAACGGCTCCGGGCCGCTGACCGCGGAATGCCTCAGCTTTCCGGACCGGGACGGCGCGTCCCTGGCCGCCACCGTGGCCCTATGCCACTTCCAGGACCTGTCCGCGATGTACCACGGCCGCCACGCGTCCGGCTCCAACCACCGCCTGGGTCTGGCCCTGGACCTGAACGACTTTAACTTCCGGGTCCCCGGGGTGGTGGACGGCACCCCCAATGCCATCAGCCCCTCTGCCCGGCAATACAACCGGGACGCCATGCACAAGCTGGATGCCCGGAGCATGCCCTCCTGGGTCTACCGGGCCGCCAAATGGCTGGGCTGCCGCCTGCCCATGGAATGGAACTACGAGGGCTACCAGACGGACTGGGAGCATGTGGACGTGGGCACGTCGAAGACGGGGATCAGGGATTAGGGGGCAGGGGCCAGGGTTAGTGATCAGTGACCAGTGGCCAGTATTGGTAGCCGCAGGCTTTAGCCTGCGTAAGCACAGGCGAGACGCCTGTGACACCAGAGTTTTTTTCTGGTTCCCAGAACAAGCCCGTATAGGCCAAGCGAGGCCGCTTCTTAAATTAAGGTGTCCAAGCACAGCTTGGACGGAAACCCTACGTTCCCAAGTACAACTTGGGAACGAGGAGAGAAAAGCATCAGTGGCGCAGGCTTTCCAGCCTGCGCATTAAGACTTTAGTGACAGAAAGATATGGCGGGCAATGCCCGCCCTACCCTGGCCCCTGGTCCCTATGCTCAAAGACTTCATCCTTTCCCTGAGAAATTCCGCGGAACACCGGGATATTCTGACCTATTATCATTATCTGCCGGAGAAAATCGCGGAATATGGGGAAACCAGCCTGGCCCCCTCGCTGGTTGAGGCTTTGCAGCGTCTGGGTATCCCCCGGTTGTATAACCACCAGGCCCAGGCCCTGGCCGCCATCCGGGCTAACAAAAACATCCTGGTGGCCACGCCCACGGCCAGCGGCAAGACCCTGATCTACAACCTGCCGGTCCTGGAGGCGCTGCTCAAAGACCCCCAGGGCCACGCGCTTTATCTCTTTCCCCTAAAAGCCCTGGAGCAGGACCAGCTCAAGGCCGTCAAAGAACTGGACGCGGCCCTGCCCTCCCCTTTCCTCAGGGCCGCGATTTATGACGGCGACACTCCCCCCGGGGACCGCCAGGCTCTGAAGGCCCGGCCCCCCCATGTGCTGATCAGCAACCCGGACATGCTGCACCTGGGGATTCTCCCCCATCACGGCGCGTGGTCGGATTTTTTCAAGCGCCTGCGCTTTGTGGTGGTGGACGAAGTGCACACCTACCGGGGCATCATGGGCAGCCACATGGCCCAAGTATTAAAGCGGTTGCGGCGCATTTGCGCCCACTACGGCGCCTCGCCGCAATTCCTTTTCTCTTCGGCCACCATCGCCAAACCCGAGGAATTTATCCTAAAGCTCACGGGGCTGGAAGTGGAAATTATCGCGGAGAGCGGCGCGCCCCAGTCCGGCCGGCACTTTCTCTTTTTGAATCCCCCCGCAGGCGCGCCCGCGGTCGCGGCCCAGATTTTTTCCCAGGCCATCCGCCAGGGCCTGGCCACCATCTGCTTCACCCAGGCCCGGAAGCTCACGGAGTTGATCCATCTCTGGTCCCAGCGCCAGGTGCCGGAGCTGCGCCGCTATATCAGCTCTTACCGCGCGGGCTTCCTCCCCGAGGAGCGCCGGGAAATCGAACATAATCTGGCCTCGGGCAAAATGCGGGGCGTCATCTCCACCAGCGCCCTGGAGATGGGCATCGACATCGGCGGCCTGGATGTCTGCATCCTGGTGGGTTACCCCGGCACCATGGTCACCACCTGGCAGCGGGCCGGCCGGGTGGGCCGCCAGGGCCGGGACTCCCTCATCGTCCTGGTGGCCCAGGCCGACGCCCTGGACCAATATTTCATCAAGTACCCGGACCAGTTCTTCGGCCGGCCCATGGAGACCGCGATTGTCGATCCGGACAACCCTTACGTGGTCAAGGACCATCTCCCCTGCGCCGCGCAGGAACTGCCCCTCAAAGATGATGACCCCTTCTTTGATCTGAAAACCCACGCCGCGGTGATGCAGGAACTCTCCCAGGCGCGCCACCTCCTGCAAAGCGCCGCGGGGGACGCCTGGTTCGCCCGTTCCCGCTTTCCCCAGAAGGAGGTGAATATCCGGGGCATGGGCGACAGTTTCTCCATCTTTTTGGAGGGCCGGAAAAAGCCCATCGGTTCCATTGACGGTCACCGGGCCTTAAGGGAGTGCCATCCCGGCGCGGTCTATCTGCACAAAGCCAAGACCTACACGGTGCAGCGGCTGGACCTGGAGAGGCATAACGTCTGGGTGGAGCCCATTGAGCCCAATTACTTCACCCGCATCCAGACGGACAAGGACACGGAAATCCTGGAAGTGCGGGAAAAGCGGCAGATGGCCCAATTTTTGGCCTGTACCGGCCGGTTAAAGGTGACGGAGAGGTTGCTAAGTTATGAAAAGCGGCGGCTGCCCGGCCAGGAACTGGTGGGCCAGGTGCCTTTGGACCTGCCGCCTTCGATCTTTGAGACCGTGGGCATGTGGCTGGAGATTCCCGACGAGGTGAAGGCCGCGGTCTATGCGGAAGGCCGCCATTTCATGGGGGGCATCCACGCCCTGGAACACGTGCTCATCAGCATGTTCCCGCTCTTTGCCCTGGCGGACCGTTACGATATCGGCGGCATCTCCCACCCCGCGCACCCCCAGGTGGGCCGGGCGGCGATCTTCATCTACGACGGCTATCCCGGGGGCGTGGGCCTGGCGGAGCGGGCTTATGAAATTCTGGAAGACCTGCTGAAGCGCACCCGGGAACTCATCGACGCCTGCCCCTGCGAAGACGGCTGCCCCTCTTGCGTGCACTCCCCCAAGTGCGGCTCCGGCAACAAACCCCTGGACAAGGAGGCCGCGGTCCTCACTGCGGGCCTGCTCCTGGGAATAGAGGCTCCTGCCGAGGTCGAGCCCCCGGCGTCCCCGGAGACGCCCCCCCTACCCTCTCCTGAGCCCGTGACCTTGGCGGAGACCTGGCTGAAAGGCCGAAAAGTAGGATTTTTTGACCTGGAGACCTGCTGTTCCGCCGCGGACGTGGGCGGCTGGGGCCAGTGCCACCGCATGGGCATCTCCATTGCCGTTTTGGGGGAGACCAATCCGCCGCAGATGGCGGCCTACCGGGAAGCCGACCTGGACGCCCTATGCCGCCGCCTCCAGGAACTGGACCTGGTGGTGGGCTTCAATGTGAAGCGCTTTGACTACCGGGTGCTCCAACCTTACACCGCCATCGATTTGGCCGCTCTCCCCACCTTTGATATTCTTGAAGAGATAAACCATCTCCTGGGTCACCGTCTCTCCCTGGGCCACCTGGCGGAAAAGACCCTGGGGGAGGGAAAAACCGGGGACGGCCTCCTGGCCCTGGAACTTTACGCCGCGGGCAAATGGGAGGAACTGGAGTCCTACTGCCGCCAGGACGTGCTCCTCACCCAACGGCTCTTCCAATTCGGGGTGGAGAACGGCTACCTCCTCTACCAGCATCGCCAGGGGGCCCTGGTGCGGGTGCCGGTGGACTGGCAGGAGGCGAGGTTTTTTAGGGAGTGAAAGAACAAGATTAACCACAGAGACCCAGAGAACTCAGAGATACACAGAGGTAATTATTATGCTTTGGCGTTTTGCGCCGAAGCACAATCTTTTTCTCTGTGAAACTCTGTGACCTCTGTGTCTTTGTGGTTAATCTCTTGCCTAAATTTCTTGCCCTTTGGCCCGGCATAATTTATCATTTGCCAAAAACCATGAAAGGGGTACGCAATGAAGCGCAAAAGCCGGTGGTTGGCCCTGGGTAGCTGCCTGGCCCTGTTAGTCTTTGCCGCCGCGGTGTCCATGGCCGCGGATGTGGAGCCCAAAGCCGGACAATCAGTGGGCAACTTTAAATTTCCCGCACCCACGTCCGACCAGGACGCCAAGTATCTCGGCCTGGCCAAAGCTGCGGAATTCACCATCAAGGACGTTAAAGCTCCTTACATCTTGGTGGAGCAGTTCAATACCACCTGTCCCCATTGCATGGCCCAGGCTCCCATCATGAACCAGCTTTTCGACAAAGTGCAGCAGGACGCCGCGCTTAAAGACAAAGTGAAGTTCCTGGGACTGGCTCAGGGAAACGATGCTAATGCCGTGAAGATGTGGAAGATGTTTCAGAAGATCCAATTTCCCCAGATTGCGGACAGCAAGAGCGCCTGGGGAGATGCAGTGAATTTCCACCCCTATCCGGTGAGTTATCTGGTGGATAAATCCGGCAAGATCCTGTGGGTCCACATCGGCACCTTTGAGAGCGCGGATGAGGCCCTGAAAGAAATTAAGAAGCTGGCGAAGTAAAAAGGATCAACCACAGAGGCACAGAGGACACGGAGTTTCACAGAGGAAAAGATTTTTGGTGTGGCGGAGGCGCCACACCAAAAAATTATTATCTCTGTGTATCTTTGTGCTCTCTGTGTCTCTGTGGTGAAATTTTTTAATTAAAGGTTCTAGCCATGGACCTGCAGACCATCCTGGTGGCCACCGATTTTTCCGAGGGCGCGGGCGCGGCCTTCCAAATGGCCAAAAAGCTGGCCAAGAGTCTGGGGACCAAAATCGTCCTGCTCCATGTCATCAATCAGAAACTGGTGGTGCGCCTGGCCGAATACCTGAAGCGGAAGCCCGATTCCTTCCTGCCGGAACTCCGGGAACGGGCCCAGGTGCAGATGAGCGAATTTCTGGCCCGCTGGCAAACCGATGATCTGGAAGTAGAAAGCATGGTGGCCGTGGGCCTGCCCTTCCAGGAGATCGCCATCATTGCCCGGGACCTGGCCGTGGACCTGGTGGCCCTGGGCGGCTACGGCCGCACCAGCGGTGCCCGGCCCCTGGAAGACCTCTTCTTCGGCTCCACTGCCGAAAAGGTGGTGCGCCTGCTGCCCTGCCCCGTGCTCTGTGTGCCCCTGGATAAAGATTAACCACAGAGACACAGAGGACACAGAGGTTCACAGAGAAAAAATTAAAGCTTTGGCGCCTTGGCGCCAAAGCTTTTTTAATTACCTCTGTGTATCTCTGCGCTCTCTGTGTCTCTGTGTCTCTGTGGTGAAGTTTTTCCCTTACACCGGGAAATCCACTTTGATTTTGAATATTTCGTGCGCCGGCAGACTGAGGATTTCTTGCACTCCGGTGGTCTGGGAGATTTCTTGCAGGATTTCTTTCAATCTCTCCGGCGAGGGCGCGATGAGGGTGAACCAGACGTTAAAGTGGTGGCGGCGCAGATAGTTGTGCGTCACCCCGGGGTAGTGGTTGACCGTGTCCACAAAGCGGTCCAGCAACTCCGGCGCGACGGCCGCGGCGCACAGGGTGCTGGTATAACCGAGTTTCCGGGAAGTAAAATTGGCGCCGATGCGGCGGATGACCCCCGCGTCCACCATGGCCTGCACCCGGCTCAGCACTTCTTCCTCCGAAACCCCGGTCCTTTGCCCCATCTCCGCATACGGCCGGGAGACTATGGGAAAATGGGACTGGATTTCATTGAGGATGGCCTTGTCCAGATCGTCTAACGGGGTCCGGGAAGCTTTATGAGATTCCATAGGCGCCTCTTTTCTTTGAATATAAAAGATTAACCACCAAGACACAAAGGTTCACCAAGATAATTTTTATGCTTTGGCGTTTTACGACAAAGCATAAATCTTTTCCTTAGTGAAACTTCGTGCCTCTGTGTCTTGGTGGTTAATCTTTCGCTTTCCTCAGCCCTCATAGGGGCAGATGGGGTCTTCCCCCAGGACGTCGCCGACCAGGGCATAGGCCCGGGCCCGGCAGCCGCCGCAGACTCTGCGGTATTGGCAGGAATGGCACTTGCCCCGGTAGTCGTCCACCCGCCGCAGTTGTTGAAATAGCTCGGAATTGGCCCAGATTTCCGGAAAAGGCGTTTCCCTGATGTTGCCCGCCACCAGGTCCAGGTAACCGCAGGGCTGAACCTCCCCCTTATAGGAAACAAAAGCAAAGCCCTGCCCCCCCAGGCAACCCTTGGTCATGGCTTCCATGCCGTGGGTGGCGGGAGTGATCTTCTCGCCCCGGTCGGCCGCGTCCTGGCGCCAGAGCCGGTAAAATTGGGGGGCACAGGTGGGCTTGATGAACAGGCGGCCCTCTTTTTGCCGGGCCAGGAGCCAGCGCAGGGTCTCTTCGTATTCTTCGGGGCTGACCAGTTGCTCCGGGATGTCTTCACCCCGGCCCGTGGGCACCAGGACAAAGACGTGATGGGCCGCAGCCCCCAGGGCCAGGGCCAATTCGTGGATCGCGGGGAGTTCCCCCCGGTTGGCCCGGGTGACGGTGGTGTTGATCTGGAAAGGCAGCCCGGCCTGCCGGCAGGCCGCGATGCCGGCAAGAGCCCCTTCATAGGCCCCGGGCACCGCGCGCAGCGCGTCGTGGCTGGCCGCAGTGGCCCCGTCGATGGAGATGGACACCCTCTGAATGCCCACTTCCTTCAGGCGGGCAGCGATATCCGGCGTCATCAGGGTGCCGTTGACGGCCATCACCATGCGCTGGCCGCGCTGCGTGCCGTAGGCCGCGAGCTCATAGATGTCATCCCGGAGCAAGGGCTCGCCGCCGGTAAGGATGACCACCGCCTGGCCCATGCCGGCCAGGTCGTCGAGCAGCTTCATCCCCTCGGCCGTGGTCAGTTCTCCGGGATAAGGCCCGGAACCCGCGGCCGCGCGGCAGTGGAGGCAGGCCAGGTTGCAGCGCCGGGTGGTCTCCCAGGCCAGCAATCTTAAGACAGGAGTCTTTTTGGCTTCTTCTTGAGACATAATTTATTTTATCAAATTTCCGGTCCCGCGCCCAGGGAAAGAGGTCCTGCGGCTGCGGCACAAGGTATGCATAATATCTGGATCAGCCGATCGCCGTTACCGGGGAAATCTCTCTCTGGCGGCAGAGATAATCCGGATATTGGCACTACCGGCGGTTTTGCCGGCGGTGAGGCCCCCAGAAAAGCAAGTGGCAAGGATTGCCGTGCACGCGGCAAGGATTGCCACTGGCGGCGGCGCGGGTGCATAAAAATGGGGGCCGGGCCGCGGGTGAGATCAGAGGAGATTTCCTTGTCCTTAAACATCTTTTCCACAGGAGAGGGGTATGTTTATACCCGCAATTAGTTTCAGTTTCGGTCATCGCCAGGTCAGTCCGCAATCAGGGGTGCAGCAACCCAAGAACGATGTCCAAGGGTTGGCCCAAAGTCTCAAAGCGGGCGGTCTGGCAGTAGCCCAGAAGTCCTTCGCCGCGGTGCAGCAAGGCCTGCAATCAGTGCAGAGCGCCCAGCAGAGCAATCAGACCACCGGCTCCACCAACTCCACGAACCCGATCAGCACTGATATTCAGGGACTGTCCCAAAGCCTCAGCTCCGGGGATTTGACCGGAGCGCAAAAGGCCCTTGCGGCCCTGCAGCAAGACCTGCAAACTGCCCAGGCGAGCTACGGGCACCATCATCACCAGCAGACGGTTGGCGCCAGCCAGGCCGCGAGCTTGTACGCCAATAACGGCAATAGCACCAATACCACCAGTAACACCGCTGTCAGCAGCCTGCTAAGCGCCGCCAAAGCTATTAATGTAAGTGCTTAAACAGGCAGGATCAAGCTAGAAACCGCGCCGCCGCGGCTCAGGGAAAAGGGGTCAGTCCCCGGGCTGACCCTTTTGATTTTTACGACAGGGGAAGGTGGAGGAGTATCGAGGGCTTGCCGGTGCTGCCCCTCTTTCAACCAGCTTCTCTGAAATTCCTTTTAAATTATTCGGGTGGAAGTGGTTTGTCTTCCACCCAGTTTATGATATGGATGAAGATTAATTTTCTTTAATAGCCGGAGATTTTGCCATGATCGACTTCCGCTCCCTGTCCCAGGACCTGCTCACCGCTTTAGGGCTCAGATATGCCCCCGTGGGGGTGACTCTCTATCGAGAAACCGACCCGTTGCCGCCGGATTTGCCCTTTACCGAGGGGCAATTCAAGAGCTACTGCCAGGCCCTGGTGTTGGCCGGAGAGGGCCGGAGATTGCTGCTCACCAGAGACCAGATGGGCTGCAAACTGGGCACCGCGGTCCTGGGTTTCGAAAAGGGCCGGGAATTGGAAGAGTTCCTGGACGACGGAGTCCTGGAAAAATATGGCGTGGGCCTCTACAGCACTGAGGAGGCCTCTGCGGCCACCATCCGCCAAGCACTTTACCTGGAGCCGGGCCAGACCCGGGCCGCGTTCATCGCCCCCTTATCGGCCTTTAAGGAAAACCCCCAGGTGGTGGTCTTCACCGTCAACAGCGAGCAGGCGATGTGGCTGTTGTATGCGTTGAATTATGAGAAGGGCGGCAGGATGGATCTGCCGCAATCCGGCGGGGCCTTGGGGGGCTGCTCGGATATTACGGTCATGCCCTTGCTCCAGGGAATTCCCAATATCACTTTCTTGGGCCTGGGCTGCCGCCTAAAAACCGGCCTGGACCCCTGCCACCTGATGCTGGGCCTGCCGGTGAGCGCACTGGCGGCCACCCACCGGCACCTCATGGGCATGGCCAAGCCCATCGCCATGCTGCAAAAATCCCATGAGGGAAAATAATCAAAACCGGGATGGGGCGGCTCTATAACTTATTTTAAACCTGTTTCTTAGTCGCAAATATATTCACAGCCATTATAGATTTCGAGAACGCAGGTTTTAAAGACCCCCTTTCCTAAAGGGGGATTTAGGGGGATTATCGGGCGCTTATATAATCCCCCCTACCCCCCTTTAGAAAAGGGGGGATTTTTCCTCACATTCCCCTGCCTGGCTGATTCACAGTGATTCTGGAAATAGGTTTTGCAGCGGGCTTTTAGTCTGCCGGCCACCCTAATACCGGGAATTCTTGACTTTATTTTTTTTTCACATAAAGTTTTCTTGTTCACCATCAATTCCTGCACTTACAGAGCCCAGAGTCATAAGCACATGGATACCGCGCCGGGGATGTTTGCAGACCTCCCCTATATCACCCTTTATTGGCTGTCCGGATTTGGCGACCCCAAGTACGAGATCTGGGAATCCAAAAAGGCCAGCATCGTCTCCACCCCGGAATCGTTGAGCTTTACCGTGTACCTGGCCTTTCCCCTGGAGGCCGCGGATGAATGCCAGATTACCATCCGCCGGTTTGACGCGGGCCTGGCCTTTGCCACCGACTGGTTTCCCGACGAGGAGTTTGAGCTCCAGGCCTTCTCTTCCCGGACTGACGGCTCCGTCATCTTACAGAGCAAATACCTGCGGGAGGTATTCTTCATCCATCTGCGGCCACAGTACGAATAAGGCAAGGCGACGGCAAATGCTCAACAGGCGGCTGGGGGGCAGCGGCAGGAAAAAAGAAGAAATAAGGGTTGCAGGAAACCGGCCGGTTATTAGTCGGCCGCCAGCGGCCGGGTATCCAGGATCTCCCGAATTTTTTGGACCAGGACGTTGACTTTGAAGGGTTTCTGGATAAAACCCACATTGTCCTTGAGTATCCCGTTATTGACGATGGCGTTTTCGGTATAGCCGGACATATACAGCACCTTCATGTCGCTCCGCAGAGACCGCAGGCGTTCGGCCAGTTCCCGGCCGCTCATCTGGGGCAGCACCACATCAGTCAACAGCAGTTGAATCGCTTCTTTCTGCCTTTCACAGATCATCAGGGCCTCGCCGCCATTGGCAGCCTCCAGAATCTTATAGCCAAACTTCTTCAGGCCCCGGGAGATCACCTCGCGCAAGGCATGATCGTCTTCCACCAGCAAAACGGTTTCCCGGCCTTTAAGGTCGGTGACCATGACCTGCTGGGGCTCGCTCGTCTCTAAGGGCTCATCCACCCGGGGCAAATAGATCTTAAAGGTGGTTCCCTGTCCGGGTTCGCTATAAACCCAAATATATCCGCCGCTCTGCCTGACAATACCGTAAACCGTGGCCAATCCCAGGCCGGTCCCCTGCCCCATCTGTTTGGTGGTAAAAAAAGGCTCGAAGATATGGTTCTGGGTGGCCGCATCCATACCCAGGCCATTGTCGCTCACGGCCAACATCACGTAAGGGCCGGGCTTGACCTCCACGTGCCGCTGTTCATAGGTTTCGTCCAAAAAGACGTCGTCGGTTTCCAGGGTGAGCTTGCCCCCGTTGGGCATGGCGTCTCTGGCGTTCACCGCCAGATTCATGATGATCTGTTCAATCTGCCCCTTATCGGCCCGGACCGCGCCCAAATCGGGGTCAATCTTCGTGACCAATTCGATGTCTTCGCCGATGAGGCGGCGCAACAGCCTTTCCATATTGGTCACCAGGGCGTTGAGGCTGATCACCCGGGGTTGAAGGATCTGTTTGCGGCTGAAGGCCAAAAGCTGCTGGGTCAGATTAGAGCCGCGGGTCGCGGTCTTCATGATCTCTTCGGTGTAATAATAATGGGGATCTTTCTTATCCAGATCCATCTTCATGAGCTCGCCGTAACCCATGAGCGCGGTGAGCAGGTTGTTAAAGTCGTGGGCGATGCCCCCCGCCAGAATCCCGATGGCCTCCATCTTCTGGGCCCGGGTCAACTGGTCTTCCAGACGCCGGCGCTCGGTGATATCCATGAAATAGCCGATGGTGGACTTCTTCCCATTAAAGGAAGTAGTGGTGACCGATTCCATGGCCCACTTGATTTCTCCCTCTTTGGTCAGAAACTGGTATTCGTAGGGGGCAGTCCTTTTGCCTTTCAGCATTTTTATGGCATTAAGCCTGATCTTCTCTTTAAATTCGGAGGTGGCGAGAGTCAGGCAATCTTTACCTATTAGTTCGGCTTCGCCATAGCCGGTAATCTTTTGGAAGCCGGGGTTAACCATCCTGAATTTGCGATTCTGGATGATAAAAATGCCCATGGGGGCATAGAAGAACAAATCCCGGAAGGCCTCTTCGAGCCGTTTACGCTTGGTAATGTCGATGCCCAGGCCCACCAGGTAATTTTGGCCGTCGACCGCCACCCCCCGGCCGCTCAGGAGGTAGGGAGTGGTGCTTTTGTCTTTGGCTTTCAGATCTACTTCTATAGTGGCTTTACCGTTAGTAAAGGCATGTTGTACGCTGTTTTTTACTTTACGCCGGTCCTCTTTCCCGAAAAAATCCAGGAGGTGCCCCCGGGCAATTTCTTCCGCGGAGCACTGGGTGACCTCTTCCAGGGCCTCATTCCACCGGACCGGCCGGAATTTCTCATCCACCAGATAGAAGATGCCCGGCAGGCTTTCCACCACCGCCTCGGTGAGGGTTTCCTCCGTCACCAGCCTTTGGGCCAGGTTCTTCCGCCTTGTCTCCGCCCGCTCAATTTCCAGGAGTTGCAGGCGCAATTCTTTTACTTCTTCTAAGAGCTGATCCCTGCTCTTCTCTTCATCCGTCATTCCGGTCCTCGAAGGTTTAATTTCCCGCGGTCAGCCCGTCTGGCCGGGGCCCAACCAGGGCCCATGATGCGTTGTGGATTTCTGCAGAGGTTAAGTAAAGGGGAGGTTCTGGCTGAGGGGATTCTCAGAAGGTTTTGCGCGGTTGCCGCCATCTCGTCCACAAGTCTGCCTCTTAAGGGAGTGCAATTCTCGTGAAGATCCAGGAATTAGCAAGGATTTCAGCTTAGATTAACTGGATTTCCTCTGATCACTTAGCACAACGTTTTATCGGTAATCCAGCCCTTTTCCATTAATAAAATTGGGCCGATTCTACGACAAACCAAGTTAAAGAACAATAGTTATTTGTTAAAATAATTATCCTGTAAAATATAACTGGCTGTGATTCTATCACAATCCCTCCTTTAGTACGGGAGGGGACGACATGATTAAAATACCGTTGCTTCTGCTTTTCTTTCCTGGGTTAAGGCAGCGACCGGGCAGGGTCTTTTTTATTATTTTGACGCTACCGCCAACCAGCGTGCGGCATCGTGGATGGCTTGTTGGCTGAATCTGTAAAAAAGACCATTACAATAGTGGCCCAGACATCCCGTCTGGGCCACCAAGATTTAGCAAAAAAGTTCTGGAGCCGGCCTTGCGGGTGAGAAAAATGGTAATTACTCAGGGTCTTCCCTGGGATTTCTGGTACTGGTCGTAGGCCAAACCGCCCAACATGCCGACACCACCACCCACAGCCGCGCCGATGGCCGGAGAGCCGGCGGCCCAACCGATGAGCGTGCCCCCGGACGCGCCTATGGCTCCGCCGCTCAACACCCGCTGTTCGGTGGGAGACATGCCGGCGCAGCCGCTAAAGACCAAAGCCACCACCATAATTGCCAGAGCCTTTTTCATTTCACCCTCCCCTTTCCCGCCGCCAGGGCGGCGTTATTGCTCCTTAGCTATTAGAGGCAAAAGTCAAATAAACATTAACAAAGTTAATAAAGATTATTACTTTCCTGCAGCTCCACTGCGGCAAAATTTTTGGAAGAAGGCGGGAGTTACTCTGGATGCGGTCCAGGGGCCGGATAACGGGAAAGCCTGGCCCATCGCGGATGGAGCGGCTTTAAAGAAGCGACTTGGTATTTGGAAAGTTTTCCCTGAATCTATCCCTAGATTTATTCGTCCGGAAAAGATTCCGATAATTGGCATGGAACCATCTGCTAGCGGCAAACCAAGCACCCGGGAAGAGCGGCAAAAGGCCAGGACTGACAGCCTGCGAAGCCTGCTGTTGGCGAGACTGCGCAGGCGGACCAGGAGGGTACAACATGTCTGATGCCATTTACTTCGGGGTGGATCCGGCCACCTGGTATACCTCCAGTCTCTTAGACGCTGCCTTTGGCACCAGTTTTTCGTCTCCTGCCGGTATCACCGGCCCGACCGCCACTGATTCTTCGGCCCAGACCTATACCGATGTCAATGCCCAACTGAGCGCGCTTAACGGCTTCTACCAACAAGCCTATGATGTCAGTGCCCAGGCCGGCCAGCTTGCCACCGGCAATCCTGACTCCGTTTTTTACCAGCAGGCCGCGACCAGTTCCAACCCCGGTGCGGCTGCCATTGATTATTTCGATACTAATAATTCCACCGGGCAGGTCCCCAATTCCACCTTTAATTTTGACGTTACCCAGATCGCCCAGGCCCAGACCAACATGGGCGCGGCGCTGGACCCCAACGCCGCAGCCGCGATTAACCCCGGTGACAATCAGTTCACTCTGACCGCGGGGAGCGATACCTATAATCTGGCAGTCACCGTCAACCCCGGCGATACCAACCAGACGGCCTTGGAGTCCCTGGCCCAGGCGATTAATGACGCCAATAGCGGGGTGCAGGCCAGCGTGGTGAGCGGGGCCAACGGCGCCATCCAGTTGCAGCTTCAAGGGCAAACCGGCAGCTCCAACGCCTTCTCCCTCAGTGATACCAGCGGCAACGCGGTGGCCGGCTCCGGCGCGGCCAATACCACGCAAACCGCGGCCAGCGCCAGCTATACCATGAACGGCGCGGCCTATACTCAGGATAATAACGCGGTTTTCCTGTTGAACGGACATCTCCAGGTGGACCTCACCGGTCCGGGTCAAAGCACCGTCACCGTGGGGCCGGATACTCAAGGGGTGGTCAACGCCGCCAGCTCCTTGATCGACGCCATGAATGGTCTCACCTCGTATCTTACCTCCGATCAGCTCCTGAAGAGCGATCTGGCCTCCCAATGGAACGGCTTGGTGGCTGATGCGGCCAGCAGCCTGAGCCAATATGGCGTTTCCCTGGATGCCAATTCGCAATTGAGCCTGGATACCACGGCCTTGACCAGCGCCCTGCAAAGCAATCCTTTCGCGGTCCAGGAGGCTTTGGGCGGCATCAATAGCCTGGCCACGAACCTGCAATCCTTTGTCAACGCCATCACTTCTTCCCCCGGGGCCTCGCTGCTGGAGTCGCCTCCGTCTTCCGGATATGAGGCGGCTTATCTGCGGTCATTCAGTTCCGCCCCGTCTTTCAGAATAGGTTCCTCCACGTTCTTTCGTTCAGCTTGAGTTTTAATTCCCAAAATCATTTCCACGAAAACCTTACCCCTCGCGTTGCAATTCCCGATTCCATGATTAATTTTCCTCCAATTAACCATTTGCCTGCCCCCTGACTGATTCTGCCGCACCCTAATTCGTTGCCTCAGCGACTCGCACCAGGCAAAAAAATACCTCAGCCATTTATGCGCTTAGAAGGGAGGATACCATGGCAACCATGAAGGCTGTGAGGTTTAATGCCTACGGCGGCCCGGAAGTTCTGGTCCTGGAAGAGGCGCCGCTCCCCCAGCCGGGGGCTGACGAAGTGCTGGTCCGGGTCCTGGCCGCCGGCGTCAACCCCCTGGATTGGAAAGTCCGGGCCGGCCACGTCCGGGAATGGCTGCCGCACCGGCTGCCCCTGATTCCGGGTTGGGATGTGTCCGGAATCGTCGAGGCGATGGGCGCTAATGCCACCGGTTTCAAGAAAGGGGACGAAGTCTATGGTATGCTGGACTTCGGCCGCGACGGCGCTTATGCTGAATTTGTGGCGGCGCGGCCCCGGGAGTTGGCGCCCAAACCCTGGTCCATCGACCATCTCCAGGCCGGAGGTGTACCCCTGGCCGCACTGACCGCCTGGCAAGCTCTTTTTGACTCAGGCGGCCTCATTGCCGGTCAAAGCGTGCTCATCCACGGAGCGGCAGGCGGCGTGGGCCATTATGCCGTGCAGATGGCTAAATGGAAGGGGGCCAGGGTGATTGGCACGGCTTCCGCGAGCAATGCTGCGTTCCTGCGGGAATTGGGGGCCGACCAGGTGATTGATTACCGCTCCACCAGATTCGAAGAAGCGGTACGCGGGGTTGATGTGGTGCTGGATACCAGAGGCGGCGAGGTCCAGCAGCGCTCCTGGCAGGTTTTGAAGAAAGGGGGAATTCTAGTCGCCACCCTGGGCATTGCCTCTCAGGAGGCCCCGGACGCCCACGGCGTCCGGGGCGTGGGAATCCTGGTGCATCCTGATCCCGAGCAGCTGGCCCAGATCGCGGCGCTGATCGACGCCGGGAAACTACGGGCGGTCATCAGCACGGTCCTGCCGCTGGCGGAAGCGGCCCGGGCCCACCAGTTGAGCGAAGCCGGGCATGTGCGCGGTAAGATTGTGCTGATGGTGAGAGAATGAATCATCACTGAGAAAGCTGGGGCATCTGGAGGGTGCAAAGAACGCAGGGTGAGGGCTGCCTGATAACCGCACATTGCCGGGGCGCCTGTCTGGAGCGCCCTCTCATACGGGGGTAAGGATGCTGCGCAGAAATTTTCTCGGAAAGCTCGTCATTATTGCTCTTCTCGGGTCCTGTTCGAACCTGTTGCTTACCGCCTGGGTCCAGGCCCAGGATCCTTTGCCCTCCTGGAACGAGGGACCGGCCAAGAAAGCCATCGTCGCGTTGGTGCGGGCCACCACAGATAAGGCCAGCCCGAAGTTTGTGCCGCCGGAGAAGCGCTTCGCCGCCTTCGATCAGGACGGCACGCTGTGGGTGGAGCAGCCGATGTACACGCAGGTGAAATTCTGCCTGGATCGGGTGCCGGCGGTGGTCCAGGCGAAACCGGAACTGGCGCAGGTCGAGCCCTTCAAGACCGTGTTATCCGGCAATCGCGAGGCCATGGCCCATCTCTCTGCGCAGGACCTGGAAAAAATCCTGACGGCCACGTTCACCGGCATACCGGTGGAGGATTTCTCTGCCGCAGCCAAGAAGTGGCTGGAAACGGCCAGGGATCCGCGGTGGCAGCGGCCCTACACCGAGCTCACCTACCTGCCGATGCTGGAAGTGCTGCAATACCTGCGCGCCCACGGCTACAAAACCTACATCGTCACCGGCGGCGGCCAGGATTTTGTGCGCGTCTACTCCAGCCGCGTATACGGCATCCCGCCGGAGCAGGTGGTCGGCACCGCGGTGGGGACCAAGTACGGCTACGGCCCGGACGGCAAGCCGTTTCTCACCAGGGAACCAAAACTGCTGCTGAACGATAACTTCGCCGGCAAGGTGGAGGGGATCCACCTGATGATCGGCCGCCGGCCGCAGGCGGCATTCGGCAACTCCACCGGTGACCGGGAGATGCTGGAGTATACCGGGGCCGGCTCCGGGCCGCGGCTAATGATGCTGGTGCTGCATGACGATGCCCGGCGGGAGTACGCCTACGGCCCGGCCCGAGGTCTGCCCGACAGCAGGATCGGGACCTTCACCCCGGCGCTGGACGCGGAGGCGAAGACGAAGGGCTGGGTCGTCATCTCCATGAAGAAGGATTGGAAGAAAATCTTTGCCTGGGAGTAAGCGTACTCTGCCGAGGTCCTCCGGGGAACCCCCAATCTTTTGCCCCCGAAATCACCCGACTGCGAAAGCCCCTGCTTCTTCCTGGCCAGGACCTGCATAATATCCGCGGCCATATGTGGATCAACGCCGGCGCCCAGGGAATTAAAAAGGGTTAGGCCGCAGACCCGGTGCGCCGTGCGGATATACCTATACTGATCCATCCTGATCATCCCCTCCACCTCTGATCCCACCTTAGCGCTAATCCCGGTGGTATCAGAAGTCATGGCAGGGGGGTCAATTTTGCGCTGTCAAAACACTCCCAGGGGGTCATTTTTAGGCTATCAAAATCACTTTTTAGCACCAACGGGACTATTTCCTGTAAAAATAGGCATCTACATGCCTAATAATTTCAAGGGCTTGGACAGAAGGCCTTCTGAACCTAAGTCAAATTTCGCGAAAATTCCCCGGTTAATCTTGGGGTATCCAACCAGAACCTCCCAAGAAATAGTCCCCAAGCATTTTGTGTCGGAAGCGGAATTATTAAGGGCTACTGATCGAAAAAAGAATTATTTTCTGATTTAGTAAAGTAATAATATCTCTAAAATCGTCCATCACTTCTGTTTGCCAATAAATAATGGCCTCTTGTACCTCTTTATTCAGAAGTTCTTTGAAATAAGATAGTTTCCCGCGCAGTAAAAAAATTGAAGAAAACACAGAACGGGAAACTAGAGTAACCGTACTTGGTCATTTGCAGCGCGGCGGCAGCCCAACTCCTTTCGATAGGATTTTATCCACAAAATTTGGAACTTTTGCTATAGAT
>JAKAGH010000285.1 GCA_021817645.1 Deltaproteobacteria bacterium | reverse complement strand
GCGCTTGGCGGGCACGGAGGCCCGCCCCACCAACTTGTAACCAGGAACTTGGATTTTTCATAACAGGGAAAAAATAACCACAGATAAATCATGAAACTTGAGGCAACCCTTTCATCTCCGCCCAAAATTGATCTAATACCCCTAGACCGCCTGGCCTTCGACATCGACGGGGTGGTGGCGGATATTATGACCACCTTCCTGGAGCTGGCCCGGGACCGCTACGGCCGGAGGCATCTCCGCTACGAGCACATCACCACCTTTCACCTGGGAGAGTGCCTGGACCTGGAGCAAGGGATCATCGACGCCCTGATCCGGGAGCTCATCGACCGGCCCCATGAACTGGCGGTGGAGCCCTTCCCCCACGCCGCGCCGGTCTTAACCCGCTTGGCCCAAGAGACCCCGCTCCTTTTCATCACCGCCCGGGACCGGGCCCGGCCCATCGAGACCTGGCTGCACCGCACCCTGGACCAGGTGGACCCGGCGGCCATCCGGGTCTGCGCCACCGGGGACCCGGACAGCAAAATCCATTACCTCCAGGAGCACGGCATCCGTTACTTCGTGGAAGACCGCCTGGAGACCTGCCAGCACCTGGCCGCCCACGGCATCACCCCCATCCTCTTCGCCCAACCCTGGAACCGCCGGGAGCACCCTTTTCTGGAAGTGAAGGACTGGCTGGAACTAGCGGGGCTTTTATTTGAGGAGTAGTGGGGAGAGGGCAGGTGAAGTAAGCAGTGAGCAGTTGTTTTGATCTCACCCGTAAGGCCAATTCACATCCAAAAGATAATAAACTGTAGGGGCGAACCTTGTGTTCGCCCTGGACGCCATTGGGCGAACATAAGGTTCGCCCCTACGACAAAAGAAGGCTTTTGGTGGGAAATCAGAAGGTTGTAGGGCGCGTCTTAACGCGCCTATGAAGCGCTCAGAATTTCCCGGGCCATGAATGGTGCGTAAGACGCACCCTACGGGGATTTATAGAACAGTCATGCTGAACCTTTGGCCCATCCATAAATTCTGAAAAGAATCGTAGGGGCGGGCGTCCTCGCCCGCCCGCCCGCCCGGCCGTTTTAGTGCGCAGGCGAGACGCCTGCGCCACCAGATCTTATTCCATATTTTGCGTCTTACTTTGCGTCTTTGCGTGAAGTCAATCTTTGCGGACAGTGACAAAATGACCCCACAGGTTTTGCTTTTTCCTGACCCCTGACCCCTGACCCCTGTTCAACCGCCCTTACTCCCAGGGCCAGATCGTGGCCAGGCATGCCAGAGACGGCCAGAGGCTGCCTTCCTGGTGAGGCTCCAGGGTGACCACCGGTTGGCGGTCCCGGGACGCCAGGAAGTGCAGAACCTTCTGGAGCGGCACGGTCCCCTGGCCCAGGGCCAGGTGGGCGTCGAGGTCGCCCCGGTTGTCATGGAGGTGGAGCTGGCCGATATGAGGCCAGAGGGTCTGGAGCCAGCGGTCGTAGCCGCCGCCGCCGAAGGCCTGGAGGTGGCCCACGTCCAGGCAGACCTGGAGGTTGGGCGCATCTACCAGGGTCAGGAGCTCCAGGAAGAGGTCGGGCTCCGTCTCATAGACGTTTTCGACCATCACCGTGACCCCCTGGGCCGCGGCCAGGGCGGCGAACTCCTTCCAGGTGGCCGTACTCCGTTCCAGCCAATCCGGCCGCGCCCATTGATAAAACTTGGCATCGTAGCCCAGATGGCAGACGATGCTCACCGGCTGAAATACCGGCAGCAGGCGGAAGGCCTGGCGCAGCCGGCGGCGGCTGGCGGCAAGGATTATTTCATCCAGAGCCCCGGGGAGCAGGTCCTGGAAGGGGGCATGCAGGGTGATGCGGCGCCGGGCCTGATGGAAGACCCGGGCCATGCGGGTAAAATCCCGCCGCGGGAAGTTTGCCAAGCTGCGGGCGTCCAGGCCGATTTCCGGGTTCAGGCCCCGCTCCAGAAACAGCTCCAGGTAGCCCTGCCCCAGAAAAGGGAAAGGGATATTGACCTGGACCCGGGAAATCAGGGCCTCAGCCGTCAAGGCCATGAGCGGCTCATCTCAATGGGGGTATTGGCACAGTTCCAACAGCAGGCCGTAGGTAGCCTTGGGATGGACAAAGGCCACCAGCGCGCCGTGGGCGCCTTCCCGGGGCTTCTCGTCGATGAGCTTCACGCCCGCGGCTTTTAATTCCTCCAACGCGCCGGCCAGGTCCTCCACCTCCAGGGCCAGGTGATGGAAACCTTCACCTTTATTCTCCAGGAACTTGGCCACCGGGCTGTCGTCCGCGGTGGGCAGGAGGAGTTCCAGGTTGGATTCCCCCACGCCGATAAAGCTCACCTTCACTTTTTGGGATTCCACCACTTCGTCGCCCTTGAGGGCCAGACCGAGATTTTTCCCATAGAGGTTTTTGCCTGCGTCCAGGTCCTTGATGGCGATCCCCAGATGCGCGATTCTTTTGATCTTCATGGATATTCCTCCTAAAGGTATATGATCGATTTTTGGCTTTGCCGGGCTAAAATGAAGAGAAGGCAGCAGGGGCTGCACCCAAACTGCTTGCCCTCAACCTTCGGCATTATATATGATGGGTCCAGGGAGGAAAAGCCTGGAATGAGTTCCCTTGATTTTCCCAAAGATGAAACTATTTTTACTTTCGATTGTTACCAACAATATCTATAAGTTATTTAAATAAAGACACTTTTCAAACGAAAAGCGAAAAACCAGAAACAAATAACGGTATAAAATTCACGAAAAGGGTAGCAGATGTCTGATAAAAATTTATTCGCCCGGGTGGCGGAGCGCCTCGGGACTTACCAGCAGCAAATAATCGATCTCCAGCGGGAATTGGTCTCCAGGAACGCGGTGGGGCCGGATCACGGCGGCCCCGGGGAGGTGGAGAAGGCGGCCTTTCTCGCGGCTTTGCTCCGGGATTGGGGCCTGCAGGTGGATAATTTTCCGGCCCCGGATGACCGGGTGGCAGGAGGTGAACGCCCCAACCTAGTGGCCTGGGTCCCGGGGCAGCGGCCGGAAAAGGTCTGGGTGTTGAGCCATATGGACGTGGTGCCTCCGGGGGATGAGGCCCTGTGGGATTCCGACCCCTTTACCCTGCGGGTGGAGGGGGACCGCATTTATGGCCGGGGCACGGAGGACGACCATCACGGTATTGTCACCTCCTTAATGGCGGTTAAAGCCATCCTGGACCTGGGGATTGAGCCCCCCCGCACAATAGCGCTGGCCCTGGTCTCCGATGAAGAGACCGGCAATGAAAAGGGGCTGATCCATCTGCTGCAGGAGCAGCCGCAGCTTTTCGCCCCCGAAGACCTGATCATTGTGCCGGATGCGGGCAGCCTGGACGGCACCCTCGTTGAGGTGGCGGAAAAGAGCATCCTCTGGCTGCGGCTGACGCTGGAGGGGAAACAGTGCCACGCCAGCCGCCCGGATTTGGGGCGGAACACTTTGCGGGCCTGTGCCCACGTGATCCTGGCTCTCGAAGAGTTGGCCCGGGAGTTTCCTGCGGAAAATCCCCTGTTCCGGCCTGCGGTGAGCACCTTCGAGCCCACCAAGAAAGAGGCCAATGTCCCCAATATCAACACCATCCCCGGCCGTGATGTTTTCTATCTGGATTGCCGGGTGCTGCCGGAGTATGACCTGGCCCGGGTGAAAGAAAAGGTCCTGGCTCTGGGAGAGGACGCGGCCCGGCGCTTCGAGGTGAGCCTGCAGGTGGAGCCGGTGCAGGAATTGTCCAGCGCCCCGGCCACCCCGCTGGAGGCGCCGGTAGTCAAGGCCTTAGAAAGGGCCATCCGGGAGGTTTACGGCCGGGAGGCCAACCCCCGGGGGATCGGCGGCGGCACCGTGGCTGCGTTTTTCCGGCAAAAGGGCCTGCCCGCGGCGGTCTGGATGACGGTGAGCCAGACCGCGCACCAACCCAATGAATTCTCTTTGTTGAGCAATATCCTGGGAGACGCCCGGGTCCTGGCCCACGTCTTTTTGGAGGACTAACGGAAATTTGGGGGAGGGGGCCGGGGATCGAGGGTCCCTGACCCCTCATCCCCTTCCCCCACCCCTGACGCCAGGGAAAATGTCTGGAAAGTCGGGGCATGGGGCACTGTCTTGCCAAATCAGCCGCGGTCTCTCTAAATCCCGCCAGGGGCTGCCCCCTGGCGCCTTCCCTCCCAGCACCTCTTT
>JAKAGH010000284.1 GCA_021817645.1 Deltaproteobacteria bacterium | reverse complement strand
GCCGGACAAGGTCCGCATTGCCAAGAAGCTGGCGCAGATCGGCATTCCTTATCTCGAGGGCGGCTGGCCCGGCTCCAACCCCAAGGATAGGAGTTCTTCGCCGACATCCACAACTACAACCTGGGGCAAAGCCGCATCGCCGCGTTCGGCAGCACCCACCACAAGGACCGGCCGCCGGAGTCCGATCCGGTCTTCCAGGAACTGCTGCTGGCCCGGGCCCCGGTGGTGACCATCTTCGGCAAATCCTCGGTCTTCCAGGTCAAGGAAATTCTGCAGACCACCAAGGAACGGAACCTGGAGCTGATCGCCAACTCCCTGTCCTATGTCAAGCCCCGGGTGGAGGAGCTCTTTTACGACGCCGAACACTTTTTCGACGGCTTCAAGGACAACCGGGACTACGCGCTCCAGACCCTGGAAGCCGCAGTCCGAGGCGGCGCCGATTGTCTGGTTCTCTGCGACACCAATGGCGGCACCCTGACCTCGGAGCTCATCAAAATCATTAAGGCCGTGCAGAAACGCTTTAAAAACATGCCTCTGGGCATCCACGCCCACAACGACTCGGAGCTGGCCGTGGCCAACAGCATCGCCGCGGTGGAACTGGGCTGCAATCAGGTGCAGGGCACCATCAACGGCTTCGGGGAGCGCTGCGGCAACGCCAATCTCTGCTCCATCATCCCGGCGTTGAAGCTCAAGCTGGGTTTCGACTGCATCAGCGATGCTAACCTGAAGAAGCTCACCGAAGTGGCGCGCTTCGTCTATGAGGTGGCCAATGTGGGCCCCAACCGCTACCAGCCTTACGTGGGGATCAGCGCGTTTGCCCATAAAGGCGGCATCCACGCCGCGGCGGTGAAGCGCAACCCCAAGGCCTACGAACACATCAACCCCGAAATCGTGGGCAACGTCCGCCATATTCCGGTTTCCGACCTGTCCGGCAAGGGCAGCATCTTTCTCAAGGCGAAGGAACTGGGGCTGGAGCCGGCGGCCCACGACCGGGACGTGCAATTCGCCCTGGAAAAAATCCAGGAATTGGACCTGAAACTGCCGCCCCGGAGCACCGAGGCCCTGGGCACCATCCTGGAGAAGGTCAAGGAGCTGGAATCAGAGGGCTACCAGTTCGAGATCGCCGAAGCTTCCCTGGAGATATTGCTCCGGTCCGCGTTGGGCCAGCATAAGGAATATTTCCGGCTGCTGAGTTACCGGGTGGTGGACCAGAAGGGGGGCGACGGCAACGGGCCGGTCCCTGAAGCCACCATCCGGGTGAAGGTAGGGCCCCATGAAGTCCATACCGCGGCCCTGGGCAACGGCCCGGTGAACGCCCTGTTCAAGGCGCTGCTCAAGGCCTTGGTGCGCTTCTACCCCCGCCTCGCGGAGATGCGCCTGGAGGACTACAAGGTGAGGGTGCTGCCCGGCACCGGCTCCACCGACGCCAAGGTGCGGGTGCTTATCGAGTCCCGGGACGCCCACGACACTTGGGGCACGGTGGGGGTCTCCTTTGACATCATCGAGGCCTCCTGGCACGCCCTGGTGGACAGCATCAACTACAAACTTTTTAAGGACGAGCAGCGGGCAAAATAGTTTTCTGTTTTCTGTTAGTGGCGCAGGCTTTCCAGCCTGCACCGGGGTCTGCCAAAAACTCCTATTATTTCTCGTTCCCAAGTTGTACTTGGGAACGCCAATGGCCGCCAAGCTTAGCTTGGCTTGCAAAGTGTTCCCATGCACAGCTTGGGAACGAGGTTCTTAAAGCGACCTTAAATTACTCATGCGTTACTTCAGCCGCTCCCAACAGGGTGTTATCCTCCTTTTGGGCGCGGCTCTGTTGTTATTGTGGGCCTGGCGGGGCCATTTCGGTTTTTCCCCGGCTGCGCCCCCGGCCCAGGACCTGAATCAGGTCTTCGTGGAGGTGGCCGGAAACATTCCCCGGTCCGGGGTCTTGGTCTTCTCCCAGCCCCCCACCCTCTCCCAGGTTCTGGACCAGGCGGGCGCGGCCGCAGCTTCTGTATCTGGAGACACCAAACTTGCTTCCGGGACCCGGGTGGAAATTACCGGTGCGGGCCAATACCGCCTGGGCCGCATGTCCGGCCCGCAACTGCTGACCCTGGGCCTGACTCTGGATTTGAACCACACCACCGCCGCGGACCTGGACGGGTTGCCCGGCATCGGCCCGGTCCTGGCGCAGCGCATCATTGACTTCCGCCAGGCCCATGGGCCTTTTCAGAAAATCGACGACCTGGAGCAGGTCTCCGGCATCGGCCCGAAGAAGCTGGAAAAGTTAAAACCTTATGTATTCATAGGGGAAAAGGAACAGGATTAAACTAACGCAAAATGCAGAGACTTTTAACCGCCGATAAACGCCGATGGACGCAGATATCATATTATTATCGGCGTACATCCGCGTGCATCGGTGATTAATCTTTCTTGCGTCTTTGCGCCTTTGCATGACCCCTCTTTGTCTTTGCCCACCCAAGGAGCGCAAAGATGTCAGTGAACAAAAAACCCGGCATATGGTCCATTTTCACCAGCCACAGTTTTTATGTGCGCATTGTCACTGCTTTTGTGGCCCTGCTGGTCGTCACCGTGTTGACCATCGTCACGTATAATTATTACCAAAACAAGAACCTCGTCTTGGAGTCAGCCGATGATTTGATGAATCAGATAACCCTGAACGTGATGGAGAAGACTGCCAATTTTCTCCTGCCGGCCTCCATGGTGGTGGAGGTCAGTTCCCGGCTCGCCAAAACGGGAGTCCTTTCCGCGGCTGATCACCGGCAGGTGGAGCTTTACACCGCGGGGGTGCTCAAATCTTTTCCCCAGATGTGCATGCTTTTCCTGGGAGATGAGCAGGGAAACTACCTCCGTTCCTGGCAACTGCCGGATGGGAATATCGAAACCCGCCTGATCCAACGGCAAGCCTCTCCACCCTCCGACGTCATCAAATATTGCGACCCTGAATGTAAAGTCCGTCGCACCGAGGTTTCCCGCGATATCAAGTATGACCCCCGGAACCGCCCCTGGTATCTGGGGGCGAAGGCGGCTAAACGCGGCTTCTGGACTGATTTGTATATCCTCTTCCGGAATAAGAAGCCCGCGGTGACTGCGGCGTATCCCCTCACGGACAACCAGGGAAAACTCTTGGGCGTTTGGGGGACGGATATTGAATTGGATGAAATGTCCAATTTCTTGAAAAACTTGAAGATCGGCAAAAACGGCGTCGCCTTTATCGTCAATGCCAAGAACGAGGTGGTGGCCTACCCGGATGCCTCCCGGATCGTTAAAGAAGATAACGGCAAGCTGCGGCCGGTCCGGGTGGAAGAACTGGAGATAGACAGCATCACCGCGGCTTTTCAAGAATATGTTAAGACTGGCCGGCATAAATCGGTGGTGGAAAGTCAGGGGAAGCGCTATCTGGCCTCTTTCCGGGAATTCCCCAAATCCTTCGCGGCCCCCTGGAAAGTGGCGGTGGTGGTGCCTGAAGACGATTTCGTCGGCGCCGCCAAAGAAATTATCCGGGATACGGTCCTTATCTGCCTGGTTATTTTGCTGATTTCCGTCATTTTGGCCATACTCTTGGCCCGGGCCATCTCCAAACCCATCAAGCTTTTGACTGAAGAAACCAGAAAGATCAGTGACTTTCATCTGGAGGACACCCCGGCCATCAAGTCCCGGATTAAGGAAATTCAACTCATGGGCCAGGCCGTGGCCGGCATGCGCACCGGATTGCGGGCCTTCCGGAGGTACGTCCCCGCGGAGCTGGTGCGGCAGTTGATCCAGACCGGTGAGGGGGCCAACCTGGGGGGGCACAAACGGGATATGACCGTGTTCTTTTCGGATATCGCCGGGTTCACCACCATTGCCGAAAAATTGGGGCCGGAAGAACTGATGCTCCACCTTTCCGAATATTTTGAGGAACTCACCCGCATCCTGAGCGAGCAGCGGGGCACGGTGGATAAATATATCGGCGACGGTATCATGGCCTTTTGGGGCGCGCCCCTGGCCGATGCGAACCATGCCACCCGGGCCTGTCAGGCCGCGCTGCTCTGCCAGGCGCGGCTGAAAGTCCTGAATCAAAAATGGGCCGAGGCCGGTAAAACTGTTTTTCCCACCCGCATCGGCATCAGCACCGGCGAGACCGTGGTGGGCAACGTGGGTTCCAGCGAACGCATCAATTACACGGTGA
>JAKAGH010000283.1 GCA_021817645.1 Deltaproteobacteria bacterium | reverse complement strand
TACTTCAAATTTGGGGTTGCCCGGGTCTTCCCGCTCCGGGGAGAAGACCAGATAAAAGTCTTTCCCCACTTCCCCTCCCGCGTCCTGAAGAATGGGAAGCACCAGCTCTTCGGTGGTGCCTGGATAAGTAGTGGATTCCAGAGAAATAAGCTGTCCCCGACGCAAAGACGCAGCAATCAGCCTGGCGGTGGCTTCCACATACTGCAAATCCGGCTCCCGTCTGCGAGTGAGCGGGGTGGGAACGCAAATTATCATGACATCCGGTTCTCCCAACCGGGCCATGTCGCTGGTGGCCTCAAACCGCCTTCCACCCGCGGTTTGCACTATCTCCGCCAACCGGCTGGAGGGAATGTACTTGATATAAGATTCCCCCCGGTTGAGTCGCTCCACCTTTTTAGGATCGGTATCAAACCCCAGGACTTTGAAACCTACTTCAGTGAACCGCAAGACCAGGGGCAGCCCCACATAGCCGAGACCGATAATGCCCACCAGGACTTGTTTATTTTTAATTTTTTCCAAAAATGCCATTAGTCCACCTGCAAGTTGTGATAGCCTCTGCCCTCTTGGGCCAGACCGGTCATTAAACCTTGATTGTAAAGGAAATCCCCCAATTCCACATTAGAAAAATAAATCTCCAGCCCCCTGGACATAATTCCCCGGGAAAATAAGAAAGACCCTGGCCCAGGTTTTCCCGCGTTCCCCTTTCTTTTGGAAATAGAATTCTTATTAATTTCTTATCTCCCCGCCTCCTGCTCTTCGAGGGGAGCCGGGGAATTATCTTGGGAAAGATGGGAAAGGACCAAGCCCCGATGGCAGCATCCAGGCATGATGATGGCCCCACACTCCCGCCCGGTCTTAGCCCCATGGACCGGCATAATGCCGCGCTGGCCGCCAATGTGCGTCCCCGGGACTGGATCAACCCGGAACCCGCCCCCAACTACAACCTGGTGGTCATCGGCGGCGGCACGGCCGGGCTGGTCACCGCGGCCGGGGCCGCGGGCCTGGGAGCCAGGGTGGCTTTGGTGGAGCGCCATCTCCTGGGGGGCGATTGTCTCAATTACGGGTGCGTGCCCTCCAAGGCCATCATTCGCTCCTCCCGGGTGGCGGCGGACGTCCGGGACGCGGGCCTCTTCGGTATCGAGGTCCCGGGCAGCCCTGAGGTTGATTTCGCCGCGGTGATGGAGCGCATGCGGCGGCTGCGCGCCGGCATCAGCCATCATGACGCCGCGGCCCGCTTCCGGGACTTGGGGGTGGACGTTTTTCTGGGTAAAGCCTGTTTTTCCGGTCCCCGCACCATTGAGGTGGGGGAAACAACCCTGAGCTTTCACAGCGCGGTCATCGCCACCGGCGGCCGGCCGGTGCACCCTCAGGTGCCGGGCCTGGCGGAGGCCGGGTTTCTCACCAATGAGACGGTCTTTTCCTTGACCTCCCGGCCCCAGCGCCTGCTGGTCATGGGCGGCGGCCCCATCGGCTGTGAGTTGGCCCAGGCCCTGCAGCGCCTGGGCTGCCGGGTGACCTTGCTGCACAAGTATGACCGCCTGATGAACCGGGAAGATGCGGATGCGGTCCAGCTCCTCCAAAAAGTCTTTCTCAGGGAAGGAGTCAATCTGCTCCTCAACGCCAAACCCTTACAAGTAACCAAAACCGCCTCGGGAAAACTGGTGGCATTTGAGGCCGCCGGCCAGAGAGCTGAGATCGAGGTGGATGAGATTCTCATCGCCGCAGGCCGGGCCCCCAACGTGGAAGGTCTGAATCTCGAAGCCGCGGGGGTCAGGTATGAGCCCGGGAAAGGCCGGGGGGTGCTGGTGGATGACCGGCTGCGGACCAGCAACCGGCGGATCTATGCCGCGGGAGATATCTGTTTGCCGTACCAGTTTACGCATCTGGCTGACGCCGCGGCCCGTATGGTTATCCAGAATGCCTTGTTCTTCGGCCGCAAGAAGCTGAGCTTACTTACCATTCCCTGGTGCACCTATACCGACCCGGAGGTGGCCCATGTGGGTTTGAGCGAAGAGGAGGCTGGTAAAAAGGGCATCGAGGTCCAGACGTTCATGAAATCCCTCAGCGAAGTGGACCGGGCCGTGGTGGACGGGGAAGAAGAGGGGTTCGTGAAGATTCACGTCAAGCAGGGAACTGACCAGATTCTGGGGGCCACCATCGTCGCCCGGCATGCCGGGGAGATGATCAGCGAAGTGACCACCGCCATGGCGGGCCGCATCGGCCTGGGCGCCCTGGCCGCGGTCATCCACCCCTACCCCACCCAAGCCGAGGCCATCCGGCAAACCGGGGACCTCTACAACCGCACCAGGTTGACTCCCCGGGTCAAGCGCTGGTTTGCCAGGTATCTGGCCTGGCGGCGGTAATGATTAACCCAGCAACTCACCCCGCCAGAAAAGGTGGTGGACGGTGTCCAGCCGCCAGCCTTCCTCCCCGGCCTGGCCCAAGGCCCTGGCAAAATCCGCGGCCCGCAAAGAGTGCCCCCAGCTCACGGCTCTAAACCCCAGATAAACCAGAGGGAAAGGGAGCTGCTCCTCCCGGGCGAAGGCCCGCAGGTCCCCGGCGGCGCTCTCCCGCTTCAACTCGTAAACCCAGGCCCGGCCCCCCGGTTTCAAGATGCGCCGCAGTTCCTTTAAGCCCCGCTGGCGTTGCGGCCAGATATGCAGGCTGAGACTGGCCACCACCTGATCGAAAACCGCGTCGCCGAAAGGCAGGGCCAGGGCGTCACCCACCAGCCACTGGGCTGTGGACCCCGGGGCATGCTTCTTTCTCCGGGCCAAGCGGATCATCCGGTAATCCAGGTCCAGGCCCCAAAGGTCCAGATCGGGGCGCTCCCGGCCGAGATAGCCCAGGAGATAGCCGGGCCCGGTGCCCACATCCAAGACTTTGGCCCCGGGGGGCAGGCCGGCCGCCAGGTCGGCCACCAGCCGCCGGTAAATCCGGTGGGCCAGAGGCCCCCGGGCCATGAGGTTATAGAGCCAGACCGGCGGCTCCGGATGCCTTCCCAGGATAGTCATTTAACCAGACCCCCCTAAAGCGCTGCTAGCGGCTAGCCGTGAAACTACCGTGCCATCTGTTTTGGTTAACTATACATAATAATTGACTTTTTGCCACAAATATGTCAGAAAGAAAAAACCAGTCCGTCTGCGTAGTCCCTAGCCAGCCAAGCATCATTTCTTCCAGAATCATTCCTTTGAATTGAAAGCGGGTGGGCGTCCCCGCCAGCTTCGGGTAATTCGCCCAGGCTGGAAAGCCTGTGCCACTATGTCTTTGATCTTTATATTTTGCGTCTTGCTTTGCGCCTTTGCGTGAGGCCGATCTTTTCGGGAAAAAAAGGAGGTAACCCATGACATCGGAGCGGACAGCAACCGGTAACCATTACAGTTTGGAGGTCTCTCGCCTGGGATTGGAGCAGATCGTGAAGTTTGAGGTCATCTCGGAAAAGTACTACGAAAAGCATCTTTCCCATCCCGTCTGGCCCGGCGGCGGCAGCGGCGTGACCATCGGCATCGGCTATGATCTGGGGTACAATGACGAAGAGACCATCCAGAGTGATTGGGAAGAGCGGGTGACTGAGGCGGACCTGGACGGCCTGCTGGCCGTTGCCGGTGTGAAGGGCCGGGAGGCTCGGGAGGCTCTCCGCCATTTGCCGCGCCTCAACATCCCCTTGGATCAGGCCAAAGACGTTTTCTATGCCAGGACCCTGCCCCGGTACGCCCGGATGACCCGGAAGGCTTATCCCGGCGTCGAGGGGCTGCCGGCTGATGCCCAGGCCATGCTGCTGTCCCTGGTTTTTAACCGTGGTCCGGCCCTGGAAGGGCCTCGGCGCCGGGAGATGAAGGCCATCAAACCCCTGGTGCAAGCCGGGGACCTCCGGGGCATTGGCGCACAAATCCGCGCCATGAAACGTCTCTGGGATATTGACCAGTTGCCCGGGTTGCACGTACGCCGGGACCGGGAAGCGGAATTGATCGAGCAGGCCCGTACCAACTATTCTCCTGAGGAATTGTTGCGCGTATAGAAGACGTTTTCGGTTTTCGGTTTCCGGTTAAAAACGAAAAAATCTGGCGGGCGTCTCACCCGCCTCGGTGATTGCCCAGGCCGGAAAGCCTGGGCCACCAATGATAATTTTTCGAGGCAGTTCCTCATGTGCCTTTGGTCCACCCACAAAGCATGAAAAAGTCCGGTGGGGCGGGCCTCCG